>NZ_DDBA01000002.1:0-69124 GCF_002333005.1 Empedobacter sp. UBA2044 | reverse complement strand
CTATTTCAGGACGGGACAATAGTAATAATTAAAACGTCGTCTATGAGCGACGTTTTTTTAATATCATTAAGCTAATAAATTAACGTATTGTTCTGCTTTTTCGGTTAGTTTAGTTTTTACTTGATCATAATTTGAATCAAAAAAACTTCGTAATCTGAACTTTGATTTTTTGGTTTGAATAGTTAGAATTTGATTGCGATTCAAGCGAAAAATGTCTTCTTCTTCGTACAAATAATAAATTGCTCGATATGGAATTTCATCTTTTTTGAAAATTGTTCTGATTTCGAACGTTTCTTCTTTTAACGTAAATAAGGTCAAATTAAACGTTAAATCGTATAAAATAGACATCGATGCAAGTAAAGAAATCATGAAAACGCCAATGCGTAAAAAAGGTTCGTCTATCCAAAAATTTCCTCCAAACCAAAAAGCTTTGACAAACGTGAAGTTAACCATCATTAATAATAGAAAAATGATGACGAGAAGAAGTGTTTGCCAACTAAGTTTAGATTTTACCATCTCTCATTGGATTTGTACTAATTTACAATTTTTTTGAACAGGTTTAGAAAATTTTTCTACAAATAAGAAACCTCAGATAAATCTGAGGTTCATTATATTAAAAAAAATGTTATGTTATAAAATTTCAATACTAAAACTATGATTGAGATAATTGTTATAATCCAAGATTTATGCCAAACTGAATCATTTTACGATTATCAAATGTGTTATCTTTAAAATAATTGTTCAAATCTTTTCTTACAAAAACATCAATCAATCCTAAACCAATTGTTATTTCAGCTCCGTAGATAAAATTATTCACATTATAATTTCCACGTTCTTTGTTGCGAACACCATCTCCTTTGTAAATATTATTCGATGATAACAACGTTCCTCCATACATATACGCTGCGATATAGTGTTTTCCTTGCGGACGATATGCAAAATCTTCGGTAATATTTTTGACTTTCGAAAAGTTGTATTTAAATCCAACCGGAACCATAAAATAGGCCGAACGCAATTTCGATTTATCTAACGATTTATCACTTTTTACCAAGCCAACATTTCCATTTTCATCACGATTAAAGCGCATATCATCGTCGATGCGATACGTTCTCCACGAAAATAATCCTCCTGCCAAAAAGTTAACAGGACTTGTTAACGATAATTGTCTTTCGTACATTAAACCTACTGTAATGTTGCTCGAAAACTTCTCGTGTTTGTTCAATTCCTCATCTTTTTTTCCTGTAAACGCCATGTATCCAAAAGAAGCATAACCATTAATTTGATTCGCAATTCGGTAACGTTTCGTCACATCTTGTTTCGTTTTTGGCGTAATTGGATCTTCGCCGTTCATAATCGAAAATGCAACTTGTTGTTTGATGATATCATCTAAATTGAAATTTACCTCCTGAATACGATCATTTATCGTTCCCGAATACACGCTCGCAATCGCTTCTTTCTTCGCTGTAGCCTCAGAAGCATTCAGTTTTCCTTCTGTTAATTCTTTGTCAACTGCCGCAATTTTCTTTTCCATTGCAGATTTTTCTTCCTGAACAATTTGACGAATCACTAACGTAAATTCGCTGATGCGATCTTTTACAATTGGACTGATTTTTTCGTCGTTTTTATCATTCAAATCAAATGTAAATTTTTGAGCATATAGTGATGTAGCTGATAAGCATAATAATCCTGCTACGATAAGTTTTTTTATCATAATCTTGCTAATTTAGGGATATTAATGTTTTATTTGAAGCCGATAGAAACCACGCGTGATTGGTTTGACTCCTTTAGATTTTCTTTATTTTCGATCGAATACAACAACATATTTGGATCTACAAAATTCTTCTTCTTTTTGTTCACTTTTACAGAATCTAATGTTGTGTTAGCTGCAATATTTTTCTTTGGTTGAGCTTCTGATTTTAACTCTTCTTTCTTCTCTACAATAGCTTCTTTCTTCGTTGGAAAAGCCATTTCAACTTGTTGAGATTCTTCGTTTATTGCCACTTGAACTTTACCATGTTGAATTGGTTTCTTCTCTTCTTGCGTCTGAATTTCAACTTCTTTTTTAGAAGAATCAATCTTTTCATTATTTGCTAAAATCGATTCTGAAGAATGAACTGTATTAGAATCTGATTGAATTTGTTGCGGATTATTTTGTTCCTGATGATTTACAAATTCTTTTGGTTGATCATCTTTCGATTGATTCGTGAATAAATAAATTGATGTAGAAACCGTAAATAACGCCACAACCGCAGCAGACAACCACCATTTAAAATTTGATTTTTGTGGTGATGGAGCGACATCCATACGAGCTTGAATTCTGTCCCACGCATCATGAGAAGGATTCAATTCACGATTTTCTAAATCGTCTTTTATATAGTTTGATATTTTATCGTTGTTTTTCATTTGTCATTTTCTTTTTACTTAGAACAATTTCTTTCAGTTTTGCCTTTGCACGAAACAATTGCGTTTTGCTAGTCGATACCGAAATATTCAGCATTTCTGAAATTTCTTGATGCGAATAATCTTCGAGAATATGAAGATTAAACACCAATCGATAAGGTTCTGAAAGTTGATCTAACATGTCTTGCACATTAAAATTTAACCACGTTTCCTCTACTTCTTCATCTGCTTCATCATAATTAGAAACTCTTACATCATCAACATAAATCAATGTTTTATTTGCACGTAAAAAAGTTAAACATTCGTTGACCATAATTCGACGCATCCATCCCTCGAAACTTCCTTTATTTTGAAATTTCTCGATATGATTAAAGACTTTACAAAAACCATTAATCATACAATCTTCTGCATAATGCATGTCTTCAATGTAGCTTCTACAAACGCTCAACATCTTTTTGGAGCTTTGTTCGTAGAGTTCTTTTTGCGCCAAAGCATCGTTCTTTTTTAGTCGATCGACTAAAATTTCTTCTTTACTTTTTCGATTTAGTACAAATAATTTCACGTGTGTTAATTGCTTTCTTACTTAATAGACTCAAGGTTTGTAAAAAGGTTACAGAAAATTAAACATTTTTTTTGAAATGATTTGATATAGAACGAAAAAAGCTCGCAATGAGCGAGCTTTTTAATCATATTTATCTAAAATAAATTATTTCTGAAACGAATCTTTATTCAATTCGTATAATATTTTAAGACCTTTTATCGTATGTAGACGATCATCAATATCAATTTTATCTGTCAACGATTTGTAAACACCGCCAACTCCACCTGTCGAAATCACATAACATTGTTCTCCTTCTTCGGCATTGATACGATCAATCATTCCTTCGACCATACTCAAAAAACCATAAACCATTCCTGATTGCATACAAGATTCTGTATCTGATCCTAAAACAGTTTTAGGCGCTTTCAGTTCGACTGTTGGTAATTGAGCTGTTTCTCCAACCAACGAATTTAAGGCAGTAATAATTCCAGGGGCAATCACTACTCCACCGACATTTGCCGATTCGTCAATCCCTAAAAAAGTTAGCGCAGTTCCAAAATCAATGACAATTTTTTTACCTTGATAATTTTGATAATGTGCAGCTACCGCATTCGCATATAAATCTGTTCCCATTTGGTTTGACTTATGCTTGATTGCTGATGGTGTATTACGATCCACAACCATTGGTTTGAACTTGTGAATCTTTTGTAAAGCAATCTTAACGCTTGCTGTAAGTGGTGGCACAACCGAACCAATCACAATATCTGTAATATCGTCTTTCTCAATTCCGAAAGGCTCGTACATATTTGAGAATTTTGCAAAAAATTCGTATTCGGTACGATAAGGTTTTGAATTGATCGTCCATGTAATAATCTCCGTTTCACTTTTGAAAACCGCGAAACGAAGATTAGTATTTCCAATATTTACTGCTAATAACATTATTTTGTAAATACGTTATTTTTATCATTTACATCTGCCAAACGTTTTGTTGGATCGATGGTAACTTGTTTAACTTCTTTTGAAACTTTAACGTCATATGTTGGTTTTGTCCAGAACCAATCTTCTAAAATCGTTCTTTTAGCACCTTGATATTCCACTAAATTTTCTGCTGGTTTTTCTCCACGCATTTCACGTAAAGGAATGTAAAATAATTCTTTCGAACCATCTGTATATTCAACCAATAAATCTATCGGCATTGCAAAATCTGATTTATTTGCAATTGTGATTGTATTTCCGTTTACAGCTTCTACAGCGTAATCAATTTTGCGTGTTGTATTGATAAATAAGTTGAAGTACCATTTAAGATTAATTCCAGAAACTTCTTCTGCCACACGTTTGAAATCGTTACCAGAAGGATGTTTGAATTTCCATTGTTTATAGAATTCTAAAAATGTTTTGTTCAAATTATCATTCCCAATAATATAACCCAATTGAATTGCTAAAACTTGACCTTTGTAGTAAGCTTCCAAAGAATATGCATAGTTGGTGTTGTAATAATCTGCCAATAAACTTGCAGGTTCTTCTTTTCCTGAAAGTGCTAAACTAATATATCCTTTGTAAGCATCTGGATTTGGATTAGAAGGCATTACTTTTAATTTATCTACCACATTAAGGTGTGCCATTTGCTCTACATATGATGTAAAACCTTCGTCGAACCATTCGTTGTACGTTTCATTGATTCCAAACAATTGTTGGTACCAAGAGTGCGCTGCTTCGTGGAAAATTGTACCGATTAAACTATTTAAATTACTTCCTCCAGCAATTAAAGTTGCAGTACCATATTCCATACCACCGTCACCACCTTGAATAATTGAATACGTTTTCCAAGGATATTCACCAAAATGTTCAGAATTATAATCGAAGAAACCTAACGCATAAGGCATCGCTTGTCTCCACGCAGAAGATTTATCATTGTCTTGATAAACTAAATAAACATCTACGCCATGTTTAGATTTTTCGTGCTCCACAATAAACTCTTTATCTGCAGCCCAAACAAAATCGTGAATATTTTCAGCTTTGAAATTCCAAGCTACTTTACCATTTTTTGCTTTGATTGTAGGATTTTTTACATAACCTTTTACATTATTTGGATTTTGTAATTCTCCTGATGCTCCCACAACATAATCTTTATCGATGTTAATTGTGACATCAAAATTACCAAAAGGAGCAAAAAATTCGCGACCAACATATTCATCTAAATGCCAACCTTCTGGATCGAATTCTGCCATTTTTGGATACCATTGCGCCATAGAAAATTCTACACCATCTTTCGAATTACGTCCAGAACGACGAATTTGTTCAGGAACTTGCGCATTCCAAACCATATCGAAAGTAGAAGTTTGTCCTTCTGCAATTGGTTTTGCTAACGTAACTTCTAAGATTGTTCCATCAACTTTATACGAAACGGCTTTACCGTCTTGCTTAAGAGAAGTCACTTTTTGGTAACCAATTTGATCTGGTTTTAATTCAGAAATACGGCTAACATATTTAGGATTTTCTTTTGTTCCAACATTCGTTGCCATTCTTTTATCAGGATCTGGAATGTTTTGCAAACGATTATCCATCATACTTCCTGGTTGAAAAGCATTAAAATACAAATGAAAATAAACTTTATTCAGGCTTTGTCCCGAATTGTTCGTGTATTTCAATTGCATTTTTCCATCGTATTGATATGCTTTTTCTTTCATATCAACATCAATCTTATAATCTACCTTTTGTTGCCAATATCCTTTGCGTTGCGCAAAAGCAAATTGTACCAAACAAAGGCAAATTAGTAAAGTAAATTTTCTCATTTCTAACTAATCATTAAACTTTAATCTCTCAAAAATACGAAAAAGCTTGAAATGGTTACTGATAATAAAAATATTATGAGCTACATTTAAAACATCTAACTTATAATATATTTTAAATGAATAAAATTTATCTTGAATCAAAATCATTTACTTACCCAGATGAAATCGAAAGAAAGCAATATTCAGAAAAGTATAAAAAATTCGAAACCATAGAAGTTGAGTATATACATACTTTAATTTCTATGCACAACTATAAGTTAACATTTGAAGAAGCTCAAAATTTAGAAGATATTAATTGGTGGTATAATTGTTTTATTAATAGATTAAATAAACTATCTCAGAGTCATTTATATCTAATTACTCATTATAACAGAAGTAGAAAAAATGAAAATTTATTCACTGATAAATATCTTTTTGAATATTATAATGAAATTTTCTATTACTATTATTATTCTGTAAGAGATATTATTGCTCAACTTATTAACGAAATAGAAGATTTAAAAATAAAGGAAAATGATATCTATATTAATAAATTGATTCCTAAAATTAAAGATAAAAATCTTAGAAAAGATTTTTCAAATTTTTGTACAAAAACTAATGAATCATATAAAGTTATCAGGAATGCTTTTAATCATAGGTTTTCACCAGATATAAATGATAATAGGTCTAAAATAACTGATTTAAAAAAAGATAATGTGTACGAATTTAGTTTTCCTAAATCTAATAAAATATCAAATAAAGAGTTTTATGAGGATACAGAACTTTTAATGAATGAATTACATAAACTAATTACAACATTGAATAGACAAATTCAAAAAAGATATTCCTTTATGAAATAATTTGTTAATTAAATATACTAAAAAAAGCTCGTGTCAAGTACTTGACACGAGCTTTTAAATAATAAATAATAAAAAACTATATAATAATCATTCTACAATTACCACATTGGCGTTTGCAAAAATGAAGATAATATTCCTGGAAAAATTCCCATCACAATTAAGATAACCATTCCGATGATTAAAAGGAAATTTGTTAATCCGTCTTGTGTTTTTAATTTGTTTTTCCCTTTTTTGAAATACATATAATTGATGATTTTGAAGTAATAATACATACTCAAAACTGCCATTACCAATGCAATTACTATCAAAAATAGGTTTTTATCGTTTGTTCCTCCAATACTCAATGCCATAAATTTAGCGAAGAAACCTCCTGTTAATGGAATACCTGCTAACGAAATCAAAGAAATTGTCATCGCTGCTGCTAAAACTGGATTTGCTTTCCCTAAACCAATGAAACTTTCAAATTTTGGATTTTTTAATTGATCAATCGTATAAAAAATAATGAAATTCGCAACCGAATAAGCGATCGTATAGAACATCAAAGCCTCTTTAGAAGCTGAATTGATGTTGAACAAAACAAATAACATGAAACCTGCTTGCGCGATTGATGAATAAGCCATCAAACGTTTGACAGATTTTTGAGAAACTGCTCCGAAGTTTCCGATAAATAACGTCAAAATGATGATTGACGCAAATAATAAACGGTAATATTCGGCATATTCTACATTTGTTGGGAATGATTTTAAGACTAAAATAAATCCTAAAAACGATCCTCCTTTGATGATTGTCGACATAAACGATGTAAACACAGTTGGTGTTCCGTCGTAAACGTCTGGTGTCCATGCGTGGAAAGGAGCTGCAGAAACTTTGAAACAAAATGCAAAGATGATAAGACACCATCCTGCGTAATAAATTGTTTCGAAATCTTTGTTATAGTTCACCAATTGATCAACCATAAAAGTTCCTGTTGCGCCATACAAAAATGTTACACCCAACATCAAAATTCCTGTTGAGAAAGCTCCCATCAAGAAATATTTTACAGAAGCTTCTGTACTTCTAAGACTTTCTTTGTTTGTTCCTGCAATAATGTACATTGGAATTGACATTAATTCGATTCCTAAGAACATAATTACCAAGTTGTGGAATTGTGCTAGAACTGCGATTCCAACGAAAGAGAAGAAAATTAAGGCATAATATTCCGCCACATGTTTTCCTACTTTTCCAAACGAATCTTTGTTCAACAATAAGTAAAAAATTGCCAATCCCGCCAATGCGATAAAGAACGAAACGCCGTAAAGCGACTGTCCAATCATGTTATCGAATTTTCCTGCGAACATTGAGCAACCTTTCAAATCGAAAATTCCTCCTACAATCATTCCGAAAAACAGAACAACAGAAAGTATATTTAAGGCACGATTATTTTTGATGTAGAATCCACTAAACATCAAAATAATACCTGAAAGTGCTGATAAAATAATCGTATTCATATCTATTTATTCAAAAATGATTAATGTGCTAATAAATTAAAAATTGGTGTTGGATAAACTCCTAAAATAATCACGATGATTGCGATTACTGATAAAACTGCAATTGGTCCAAAACCTCCTTTTTGAGCAGCTTTTTGTTTAATGTTTTTAACTTCACCAAACAATAATGCGCTTGATAATCTCAACGTATAAACGGCAGATAAAATAACACCTAAACAAGCCACAACACATAAAACTGGATTGTGTGTAAACAATGCTGAAAGCATCATAAACTCTCCGATGAATGAACTTGTCAATGGTAATGCTACGTTTGCTAAACCGAATATCATGAATAAGATAGATAATGTTGGATCAACTTTCGCTAAACCACCAATCGATTTAATATCTGTCAAATCATATTTTCTTTCCATAATATCTACACATAACCATAATCCTAAAACAACTAAACCATGTGAAAACATTTGAAAATAAGCTCCTGTTACACCATTTGCTAATTCTGAAAATATAGAAACAAAAATTAAAGCCAAGTGAGCAATCGAGCTATATGCAATAATTTTCTTTACATTTTTTGCACTCAATGCGATTAACGAAGCGTAAACTAATCCGAAAATTGCGATGTACGTAATGTATTTGAACAATTCTGAAATCGTTGGGAACATCCCCAAATACCAAGTAACCACTGCAAATAATCCCATTTTCGCCATCAAAGCTGAAAGTACAACTGTTAATGGAGTTGGAGATGTTTTGTAGATGGTTGGTTGCCATGTGTGAAATGGAAAGATTGGAATTTTAATCACAAAAGCGATTAAGAATAACAATGCCAACGCTGTGTTTGTTGAATAATGCGGTCCTGTAACTTGTACAACATCTGTTAATAAAAACGATGCTGGTTGTAAGAAAAATCCGATGTAAATAATTCCTCCTAACATAAACATCGATCCTAAAATCGTGTATAAGAAGAATGTCATATTTGCGCGAATTTTGTCTTTTCCAATTCCGAATAATCCGATTAAGAAATAAACTGGAATTAAAACAACTTCCCAGAAAAAATAGAATAAAATTAAATCTTCTGCTAAGAAAACTCCGTTTAATCCTGCTAAAGTGATTAGCAATAATCCGTAGAATGTATTGCTATATTTTTGTTTTGTTGTTGATAAATAAACAAAAAGAGCTAAGTAAGTAAGGTTAGTTAATAAAATCATTAATCCTCCCAAACCTTGAGCATTTAACGCGAAATAAGTTTTAACGCTGTTGAAATTGAACCATTGTGTTTGAAACGTTAACTCGTTGTTTCCACCTTTGCAAGTGATAAACAAGTACAACGCCAACAATGCTCCACCAACGAATGCTCCTAACCATCTTTGTGGTTTTTGACCTTGCATTAATAGCATAAAAATTCCTACTATTAATGGTAAAATGATAAATAAAGATAAAAGCATTACTAACCTATTTTGAAATTAAATACCCCATAAAAAAGATTGCGATACCTGCCACGATTCCTACAACCATTAGCATAATATAGAATCCTACATTTCCGTTTTGTAGCTGACGTACATTTTTTGATGCGCGACCAGAAACAGTTCCAACTCCTAAAACAAAAGCTGCAATTCCTGCTTTTTCTACATATTTTTTCAAGACATCACCTAATTCGAACAATGGTTTTACAATTGCATTGTCGTATAATTCGTCGATGTACCATTTGTCTTCAAAGAATTTTGCAATTCCAGTTGCTTCACCATCTACATGATTTGTGTATTTCTTGATGGCATAATAAATTGCACCAAGCACACAAAGTAATAAAGCTCCCATCATCATCCATTCTGTTGCGTGAGAAACGTGATGAGCTTCTCCGATTGATACAACTCCACTTAAGAAAGTTTGAAGTTTATGTCCGTCTTGCATAAACAACGCTGGAATTCCTACATAACCAGCAAAAACAGAAAGAACTGCTAAGATGATTAATGGAATTGTCATTGCTGCTAGACTTTCGTGCGGATGAGCATCTTTATCTCTTAAATCTCCTAAGAAAGTCATTGCATATAAACGGAACATATAGAATGCTGTCATCACAGAAACAATAAACCCGATTCCGTAAACAACTGGATTAGAAACAAACATTCCTAATAACATTTCGTCTTTCGAGAAGAAACCTGATAAACCTGGAATACCAGCGATTGCCAAACATCCAATCAAGAAAGTGATATGTGTGATTTTCATGTATTTACTCAAACCTCCCATTTTGCGCATATCTTGCTCGTGGTGCATTCCGTGAATTACAGAACCTGCCCCTAAGAATAATAATGCTTTGAAAAATGCATGCGTCATTACGTGGAAAACTGCTGCGATATACGCTCCAGATCCAATTGCTGCGAACATTAATCCTAATTGAGAAACTGTAGAATAAGCCAATACTTTTTTGATATCGTTTTGACGCATTGCAATCGTTGCAGTAACAAAAGCTGTTGCAATTCCTACGTACTGAATAACTTGTAATGTGATTGGTGCTGCCGAAAATAATTCGTTGCAACGTGTAATCATAAAGATACCTGCCGTTACCATTGTTGCAGCGTGAATAAGTGCTGAAACTGGCGTTGGTCCTGCCATCGCGTCTGGTAACCATGTGAATAATGGTAATTGAGCCGATTTACCTGTTGCCGCTAAGAATAACAATAATGTAATTCCTGTCAATACAAAACCTGTAAATGCAGATGGATCAATTACTAATTGGCTGAATACTTTTACATATTCTAACGTTCCAAATTCTTTGAAAATCCAAAACATCGCCAATAAGAATCCAACATCTCCGATTCGGTTCATGATGAAAGCTTTCTTTGCTGCTTTGATATATTCTGGATTTGTAAACCAAAAACCAATTAATAAGAATGAACATAATCCTACTCCTTCCCATCCAATAAACATCATCACAAAGTTGTTTCCCATCACAAGAATCAACATAAAGAAGATGAATAAATTTAGGTAAGAAAAGAATTTTGCAAATCCTTTGTCTTCGCTCATGTAAGCCGAGCTGTACACGTGAATTAAAAATCCAACTCCTGTAATAATTAACAAGAACAAACTCGTTAATGCATCAATTTGAAATGCAAACGGAACTTGTAAAGTTGGAATATTGATAATATCAAATGCCTTAAAAATTAATGGTTGTGCATCTGCTCCTGATGGAACTGACATAAAAACCATAATTGATAAAATGAAACTTGCCAAAACTGCTCCACTTCCGATGAAAGTAACTAAGCTTTTTGAAAGTACATTTCGTCCTAAACCGTTAATCAAAAATCCTATGAATGGAATCAAAGGAATTAACCATATATACTGCTCCATTCTTAACCTTTTAAACGATTTAACACATTAATATCTACCGAGTATACTTTGCGGAACAATAAAATTATTACTGATAATCCTACAGCAACCTCAGCCGCGGCTACAACCATAATAAAGAATACTAAAAGTTGTGCATCTGTTCCTTTTTCTAATGCTGGATTTGCGTGATAGTGCATTTTTGAGAACGCTACTAACAACAAATTCACAGAATTTAACATCAATTCTATACACATAAAAATGACAATTGCGTTACGACGTAACATAACACCTGCCATTCCTATTCCGAATAGGATTAATGATAAAGTAATATAATAACTGATTGGTAACATCTTTTACTTTTTATATTTAATCCAATAATTCTTCGTCCTTTTTCGATAACATCACCGCTCCAATCATTGCAGAAATAAACAAAATACTGCTCAACTCGAATGGTAAAACATATTCTGAATATAACAATGATCCTAAGTTGTGAATCAATCCTAAATCACCTGTTCCCATTTCTACAGCTGTGTTTGCAGAAGCTTGATTTTGTGAGAAAATACCAATTGTCAAGGCAACAAATAACAAAGAGATTAAACTCGCTGCTAATATTTTTGCTGGTCGACCAAATGATTTCTTTTCACTATTCAAGTTCATCAACATCACCACGAATAAGAACAATACCATAATTGCTCCGGCATAGACAATGACATTTACAATTGCCAAAAACTGTGCGTTTAGCAATACATAATGTCCGCTGATGCAGAAGAATGTTACGATTAAATATAAAATGGAATGTACAGGATTTTTACTGAACACCATTAGTAGCGCACTTAACACCGTTAAGCTCGACAAAACATAGAATAAAATGATAGGTAATTCCATTAATTTGTAGCTTTTTTCGGGATTAATAAATCTTCTTTCGAATAGATAAAGTTTTGACGTTTGAAACTTGCTGGTGGAACTGTTTGCGATAAATAAACAGCATCTTTTGGACAAGCTTCTTCACAGAATCCACAGAAAATACAACGTAACATGTTAATTTCATATTTCGCTGCATATTTTTCTTCGCGGTAAAGATTTTCTTCACCAGGAAGTCTTTCTGCTGCTTCCATTGTAATCGCTTCTGCTGGACAAGCCAAAGCACAAAGTCCACAAGCCGTACAATTTTCGCGATCTTCTTCATCTCTATTCAAAACGTGTAATCCTCTAAATACAGGACTAAACGGTCTTTGTTTTTCTGGATAACTAATTGTTGCTTTCTTCGAAAAGAAGTGCTTCAATGTAATCATCAACCCTTTTGCGATAGAAATCAAATAGATACTTTCCCAAAAAGTAAGGGGTTTACGTTCTACTTGTTTTACTCTATTTGTAATTGGTTTCATACTTTTAATGATTTTGATGATTCTACTTGTTTAATAATAAAATCACTAAGCCTGTAATTAACATATTGATTAATGCTAAAGGCAATAATTTTTTCCAACCTAAATCCATTAATTGGTCATATCTGAAACGAGGAATTGTCCAACGCACCCACATATAGAAGAAGATGAAGAAACAAGCTTTACCGAATAATGAAAGGAAATTAAGAATTGCCGTTCCATTCACTCCGATAGAGTTTACTAATGTTGCATCGTCTACAAATGGGATATCGTATCCACCAAAATAGATGGTAGAAATTACCACAGAACTGATAAACATGTTGATGTATTCTGCAAATAAGAAGAATCCCATCTTCATCGAAGAATATTCTGAGTGATAACCTCCAATTAATTCATTTTCTGCTTCTGGTAAATCGAACGGAGTACGGTTAGTTTCTGCAAACGAACACACCAAGAAAATGATAAATCCTAATGGTTGTAATAAGATAAACCATGCATGTTCTTGTTGATAATGTACAATATCACTCAATTTTAGAGAACCTGTCATCATCAAAATGGTGATTAACACGATTCCCATTGGTAATTCGTACGAAATAATCTGCGAAGCTGCACGCAAACCTCCCATTAAAGAGTATTTGTTGTTCGATGCCCAAGCACCAATCATAATTCCATAAACACCTAAACTTAATACACCTAAAATGTATAAAAACCCGATGTTAACATCTGCAATTTGAGGAATAACTACACGATCTCCAATCTCGAAAGCTGTCGACCATGGAATAACTGCACCTGTCATACAAGCTACAATCATTGCCAAAGATGGACCTAAGATGAATAAAAATTTATTCGAATCTTTTGGTGTAATTTCCTCTTTCGAGAATAATTTTAAACCATCGGCAAGTGGTTGTAATAAACCAAAAATACCTGCACGGTTTGGTCCGATACGATCTTGTAAGAATGCTGCAACTTTACGTTCAGCCCAAGTAGAGTACATGGCAACAACTAATGCAAAACCAATCATTACGCCTACTAAAGCTAACTTTTCTAATGCATCAGCAATAAATTCTTCTGTCATTTTGTTAATTTTATTTTCGAATGATTAATCTTTAAAATCTTTACTTGTTGCTGGTCCATCAATTTTAGATAAATCACGATTTGGTTCATTTACTTCTGAAACCGAATGAATATCTAATAAAATTTTTGGATCGCGTTTGATAACTTTCGGAAGTGTTTCTTTTGGCTCCACTTTGTTCTCAAAGTAATGACCTTGACGAACAACAGAATCTTTAGAAATTTCTGAAGGTTTTTCTAACGTCCAATCGTTGATATCTTTTTTATCAAAACGACATGTGTTACAAATCCAATCTTTTACTTCGTTAAATTCATCTTTGCGAGCTGTTACACGGAAAACTTCATTTCCACGGAACCACACTTGTGCTTTACCAGAACAAGTCGGACAATCGCGATGAGCATCAACTGGTTTCAAGAACCAAACACGATTTTTGAAACGGAACGTTTTATCTGTTAATGCACCAACTGGACAAACATCAATAATATTTCCGATGAATTCGTTATCTAAACTTTTGTTGATATGAGTTGAAATTTCAGCGTGATCTCCACGATTCATTACACCATGCTCACGACAACCTGTGATCTGATCTGCAGTTTTTACACAACGATAACACAAAATGCATCGGTTCATGTTCAACTGAATATTTGGACCTAAATCTTCTTTTGGGAATGTACGACGAACAAATTCGTAACGCGTTGCTTCTGCTCCGTGCTCGTAACTTAAATCTTGTAACTTACATTCTCCTGCCTGATCACACACTGGACAATCTAAAGGGTGATTGATTAATAATAATTCAACAATCCCTTTACGTGCCTCAACTGTACGCTCAGAAGTTTTATTGCCTACAACCATTCCGTCCATAACTGTTGTACGACAAGACGGAACCAATTTAGGCATTGGACGAGGATCTGATTCACTACCTTTTGATACTTCTACCAAACATGTTCTACAGTTTCCTCCTGTGTTTTCTAATTTACCGTAGTAACACATCGCTGGAGGTGCTACTTCTTTACCAATCATACGAGCGGCTTGAAGGATCGTTGTTCCCGCAGGTACTTCAATCGTTTCGTTATCGATGGTAATTTTAAATAATGGTGTTTCTTCTGCCATCTTCGTATTAATTTGCGGTTTCTTTAATTTCGATTGGATCAGCGTAATGCGCTAAACCAAAATTACGCGTCAAACATTCTTCCGGATTATTAATATGCCATTCAAACTCATCACGGAAGTGACGAATTGCCGCTGCAACTGGCCAAGCCGCTGCATCTCCTAATGGACAAATTGTATTTCCTTCGATTTTACGTTGAACATCCCATAACAATTCGATATCAGACATTTTTCCTTTTCCTTCATCGATTCGTTTCAAGATTTTTTCCATCCAACCTGTTCCTTCGCGACAAGGTGAACATTGCCCACATGATTCGTGACGATAGAAACGAGCTAATGTATACGTGTGATAAACAACATCTTGATCTTCATCTAAAACAATAAATCCTCCAGAACCCATCATGGTTCCTGTTTGGAATCCTCCTTCTGATAAACTTTCATAATTCATGTAACGAGGTTTACCTTCAGCTGTTTTTAACAATAAGTTTGCTGGAACAATTGGTACAGAACTTCCTCCAGGAATACATGCTTTAAGTCGTTTTCCGTTTGGAATACCACCACAATATTCGTCTGAATAGATAAATTCTTCAACCGTGATTGTCATATCAATTTCATAAACACCTGGTTTATTAATATTTCCGCAAGCTGAAATTAATTTAGTTCCTGTAGAACGACCAACTCCAATTTTAGAATATGCTTCTCCTCCAATCTCAATAATTGGAACAATTGCAGCGATTGTTTCCACATTATTTACAACCGTTGGTCTTCCCCATAAACCTTTAACAGCTGGGAAAGGTGGTTTTAGACGTGGATTTCCACGTTTACCTTCTAACGATTCTAACAATGCCGTTTCCTCACCACAGATATAAGCTCCACCTCCACGTTGAACATAAATTTCGCAATCGAAACCTGTTCCTTGGATGTTTTTACCTAACCAACCTGCAGCTTTTGCTTCATCGATTGCTTCTTCTAAAATTTCTGCAACCCACGCATATTCTCCACGGATATAAATAAATGATGTATTAGAACCTAAACAGAATGATGAAATCAAAACTCCTTCAATTAATAAATGAGGAATATATTCCATCAAGAAACGATCTTTGAACGTTCCTGGTTCAGATTCGTCCGCGTTTACCACTAAGTGTCTTGGAACACCTTCTGGCTTTGCCAAAAAGCTCCATTTCATTCCAGTTGGGAAACCTGCACCACCACGACCTCTTAAACCAGAAGTTTTTACTTCTTCTAAGATTTCATCAGTTGTCATTTTAAATGCTTTTTCAGCATTTGCATAACCACCGTTTTCGCGGTAAGCTTGATACTGACGAATTCCTGGAACATCAATATTTTTTAACAGTAATTTTTGTCCCATTATGCTAATTTTTTCAATTCCTCGATTAATTCGTCTACTTTCTCGATCGTTAAATTCTCACGATACGTTTTTCCTAACTGTAGCATTGGCGCGTAACCACATGCTCCTAAACATTCGGCTGGTTTTAATGTAAATAAACCATCTGCCGAAGTTCCACCAGCTTCAATATTTAATTTTGTTTTGATGTGTTCAATAATTTTGTCTGAACCTCTTAACATACAAGGTCCTGTTTGACAAACTTCTAACACAAATTTCCCTACAGGATTTAAGTTAAACATCGAATAAAATGAAGCTACTTCGTAAACTTCTACTGGTAAAATTTCTAATACTTCTGCAACATAATCTAAATGAGGAGTGTCTAACCAACCACCAAACTCAGCTTGTGCGACATGAAGTAAAGGAATCAATGCACTTTGTTTTTTATCCGATGGATAACGTGCAATGATTTTATCTACTTTTTGTTGTGTTTCTTCTGAAAATTGAATTGCCATTTTTAATAATTTTTATTAAGCATCTAATTCTCCAGCAATCAAATTCAAACTACTCATTGTGATAATGGCATCTGAAATCATTGATCCTTCAATCAATTCTGGATAAGCTTGATAATAAATGAAACAAGGTCTACGGAAATGTAAACGGTATGGCGAACGTCCACCATCAGAAACGAAATAATAACCCAACTCACCATTTGCAGCTTCGATTGAATTATAAATTTCTCCTTTTGGCATATCTACCTCTCCCATAATAATTTTGAAGTGATAGATTAACGCTTCCATTTTTGTGTAAACATCTTTCTTTAGTGGTAAATAAAAGTCTGGAGCATCAGCATGATACTGCGTTGCTTCTTCTCCTTCTAATGCATCAATTTTTGCAATTGCTTGTTTAATGATACTTAAACTTTGCCACATTTCTTGACCACGAACTAAGAATCTATCGTAACAATCTCCCGTTGTACCAACTGGAATATCGAATTCGAATTCTTCGTAACGAGAATATGGTTTCGCTACACGAACATCATAATCTACACCAGCCGCACGTAAATTTGGTCCTGTGAAACCATAATTTAAAGCACGCTCAGCCGAAATTCCTCCAACTCCTTGTGTACGATCCATAAAAATTCGGTTACGTAAAAATAAGTTTTCAAACTCTGTTAAGACATCTGGAAACTCTCTCACGAAACGATGGATTTTTGTCCAAGCAACTTCAGAAAAATCACGTTCGAAACCACCGATACGACCAATATTTGTTGTTAAACGAGAACCACAAATTTCTTCGTAAATCTCATAAATCAACTCGCGATATTTCATCATATAAAGGAATCCTGTAAATGCTCCTGTATCAACACCCATAATCGAATTACATACGATATGATCTGCCATACGAGCTAATTCCATAATGATAACACGCAAATAAGAAACACGTTTTGGAACTTCAATTCCAACGAATTTCTCAACTGTCATGTGCCAACCTAAGTTATTCAACGGCGCCGAACAATAGTTCAATCGGTCTGTTAAAGGTGTAATTTGGTACAAAGGTTTGCGTTCAGCAATTTTCTCAAAAGCACGGTGAATATACCCAACTGTAGGAACCGCAGATTTGATGATTTCACCATCAATCTCTAAAATATTTTGAAACACCCCATGTGTTGCAGGATGCGTAGGTCCTAAGTTTAAGGTAATTGTGCTTTTTTCTAACGAACCATCTGGAAGATCAAGATGCTTTAATTTTTTAGTTTTCTCTTTTCCCATGGTTAATTTGCTTTTACATTAAAACCTCCATAATTGAAATCACCACCTCGACCAAACATATCGTCGTCTTTGTCTTTACGTGTTTGATCCTCTAATGGGAACTCTTTGCGTAACGGATGATAATCCATTTCTGGAACATTCATGACACGAATTAAATTTGGATGTCCTACAAAATCAACTCCATAGAAATCGTACGCCTCGCGCTCTAACCAGTTAGCTGTTTCGAATAATTTAGTTGCTGTAAAAATCGAAGGTTTTTCGATTGGTAAAGCAAATTTTAATCGAACCTCAACTCCTTCATATAGATTATAAACTAAATAGGTTACAACCAATTCTTCTCCAACATTATTAGGATAATGAATAGCAGTTAAATCCTTCAAAAATTTGAAAGATAATTGCTCATCATCATATAAATATTGTAAAATCTTTAGATTGAAATCTTTGTTAGCGTATAAAGTCAATACACCGAAATGCTCTTCGTATCCGTATATATTTTCTTGAAACTTCTGAACCAAACGGTCTTTTATAAATGAATTGTCCATTATTTCAACTTATTTAATTCCATAACTTGCTAAAAGTTGTTGATATTCTTCGCTACTTCTGCGACGAACACTTTCGCTCTCTACCAACTCCTGAATACGCATTACACCATCGATAATTGCTTCTGGACGAGGCGGACAACCTGGCACATATACGTCTACTGGAATTACTTCATCAATTCCTTGTAAGACCGAATATGTATCAAAAATTCCTCCCGAACTTGCACAAGCACCAACAGCAATCACCCAACGAGGTTCTGCCATTTGGATGTAAACTTGCTTCAGAACTGGCGCCATTTTTTTAGAAATTGTACCCATTACCATCAACAAATCGCACTGACGAGGCGTAAAAGCCAAACGTTCAGATCCAAAACGTGCCAAATCGTATGTCGAACCCATAGTCGCCATAAACTCAATTCCGCAACAACTTGTCGCAAATGGTAAAGGCCAAATAGAGTTTTTACGCGCTAATCCAACTACTTTTGATAGTTGCATCGCCATAAAACCTTCACCTTCAAAACCTCCTGGAGACTCTACTATCTTCACATTGGTATTGTGTGTTACTGGTCTTTTATTATGAATCATTATACTATTATTTTAGAATTTTAATCGCTCTATTTTTCCCAATTAAGAGCTCCTTTTTTGCGTACATACAAGTACATCACAAAGAATAATCCAACGAATGTTACAACTGCTGCAAAACCTTCCCAACCTAATTCTTTAAAATTCGCTGCATATGGGTAAAAAAAGATTACCTCTACATCGAATAACACGAATAAAATGGCTACTAAGAAGTACTTAATTGCAAATGGCTGTCTTGCATTTCCAACTTTCTCAATCCCAGACTCGAAATTCTCTAATTTTTCGTCTGTCTTTCTCGATGGCCCAAGAAAATGTGTCGCAACGATAGTACCCGCTACAAACGCAAAAGCAACCACAAAAAGAATGAGAATAGGAATATAACTTGATGCTGTTTCCATAACTATTTTTCCAACTAATATTTTATCGATAAAAATAATAATAAAATATCATATTATTTATGTAAATTAGTTTTCAGTAAGTTATAGTTCTCTATGTGATAAATTATATATTATTTATCTATATCGGAAGTTTGATGATTGAATAAAAAAAGGAGAACTAACAACTTGGTCAATTCTCCCTATGTATTTTATTAGATTACTAATTAAAACTTAAAAAAGTTAATGAATTAATAAATTTTGTAGACCTTGTAGTGATTCATGCACAGTTTTAATATGTTCAAATCGTACTAACAATGTTGGGTACTCTTCTCCTTTTTTGGATGATTTTTCCTTAAAACTGATGTTTTTAGGGTTATTTTTAACGTAATTTAAAATTAATCTAAATTCATCTGACTGATAAAATTCGCTTTGTGGTTTATTAATAAAATAAGCCAATAAAACACCATTTTTCATCACCAAACGTTCGAAACCTAATTTTTTACTGATCCATTTCAGTTGAATTGATTCCAATAAATTTTCGGCTTCAATTGGTAATTTTCCAAAGCGGTCAATCAAATTATTTTTAAACGTTTGTAATTCTGTTTCAGTTTCGACATCAGCTAATTCTTTGTACAGCAATAAACGCTCTTCCGAACTTTCAATGTATTCGTCTGGGAACATAATTTGTAAATCCGAATCAATTTGCACATCCGATACATACGATTTTACTTCTTCCGATTTTTGATCTTCAAACAAATCTTTGAAATCCGTTTCTTTCAATTCTTCAATCGCTTCATTCAAGATTTTTTGATACGTTTCGAATCCAATATCCATCATAAATCCTGTTTGTTCAGCACCTAAAAGATTTCCCGCTCCACGAATTTCTAAATCTTTCATGGCAATATTAAATCCAGAACCTAAATCAGAAAACTGCTCAATCGCCTGCAAACGTTTACGCGCTTCGTCCGTTAAAACCGAAAGCGGCGGCGCAACCAAATAACAGAACGCCTTGCGGTTACTACGACCAACACGTCCACGCATTTGATGCAAATCTGCCAAACCAAAATTCTGCGCATCATTAATTAAAATTGTATTCGCATTAGGAACATCCAAACCGGATTCGATAATCGTTGTTGACACAAAAACATCATATCGACCATCAATAAAATCGAGTAAAACAGCTTCTAATTCTTTTCCATCCATCTGTCCATGACCAATCGCCACGCGCGCATCAGGAACTAATCGTTGCACCATTCCTGCAATATCTTTCAAGGATTGCACACGATTGTGAATGATATAAACTTGTCCGCCACGCTGCATTTCGTACATAATCGCATCACGAAAAATCTCTTCATTGAAACCAACCAATTGCGTATCGACAGGCTGTCTATTTGGCGGAGGCGTTTTGATGACCGATAAATCTCGCGCAGCCATTAAAGAGAATTGAAGTGTACGCGGAATTGGCGTTGCAGTCAACGTTAATGTATCAATATTTTCGCGAAGCGTTTTCAATTTATCTTTTACACCAACACCAAATTTATGCTCTTCATCCACAATTAATAAGCCTAAATCTTTGTACTCAATTTTTGGATTAACCAATTGATGCGTCCCAATCACAATATCAACTTGACCAGATTTTAAACCATCTAAAACGGCCTTTTTCTTTGCTCCTGTTACAAATCGATTGAGATAAGCAACTTTCACAGGCAAATCTCGTAAACGCTCTGAAAATGTTTTGAAATGTTGAAAAGCCAAAATCGTTGTTGGAACCAAAACAGCAACTTGCTTTCCATCTACTGCAGCTTTCATCGCCGCACGAATCGCGACTTCCGTTTTCCCGAAACCTACATCACCACAAACCAGGCGATCCATCGGGCGTTCAGATTCCATATCAGCTTTCACATCTTGCGTCGCTTTGTACTGATCGGGCGTATCTTCATAAATAAAAGAAGCTTCCAACTCATTTTGTAAATATGTATCAGGCGAATACGCAAAACCTTTTCTAGCACGACGTTTCGCATATAATTTAATCAAATCGAAGGCAATTTCTTTTACTTTCGCTTTGGTTTTATTCTTTAAATTTTTCCAAGCTGGCGAACCAAGTTTCGAGATTTTTGGCTCAGCGCCATCTTTTCCTCTAAACTTCGCAATTTTATGCAACGAATGAATATTAACGTACAGAATATCATTATTTTGATAAATCAATTTGATTGATTCTTGCGTTACGCCATTATTATTCAATCGTACCAAACCTGCAAATTTTCCGATCCCATAATCTATATGCGTCACAAAATCTCCAACTTGCAACGAATTGATTTCCTTTAGCGTAATCGCTTCTTTTTTGGAAAATGAATTTCGAAGATTGAATTTATGATATCGACCAAAAATCTGGTGATCTGTATAACACGTTAATTTGATTTCTTCGTCAATAAAACCTTGATAAATAGATCCCAAAACGGGAATATATGAAACTTCTTTTCCGATATCATCAAAAATTTCTTCGAAACGTTTGATTTGATTTTCATTGGAACAAATCAGTGCATTTTTGAAACCTTCGGCTTTATGCTCATTCAAATCATCAATTAATAACTCGAATTGCTTATTAAAACTTGGTTGAGGTTTGAATGGTGATTCTATTTCTTCAACTGTTTCAAAATAAGATTTCATGGAACATTCAATAACTCCATAAGATGAAATTTGTTGAAGAAATGCATTCTCATTCAAAAATAAATGATTCGGTTCTGCTTGTTTAATTTCTCCTTTCAATTCTGAAAAAGCAACTTCCGCTTGTTCAAAATTCTTGGTGATTTGTTTCGCTAAAACAGAAATATTTTTCGCGATAACTAAACTATCTTTCGAAATATATTCTAAGAAACTTTCTCGTTTTTCGTTAATCGATTTACTCTCAAGATTTGGAATAATCGTAATTTCTTTTGTCGTTGCAATGGACAATTGATTCTCGATATCAAACGTTCTGATGGTTTCCACCTCATCACCAAACAACGAAATTCGATAAGGATGCTCATTCGAAAACGAAAAAACATCTATAATTCCACCACGAATCGAGAATTCTCCCGGTTCAGAAACAAAATCAACACGATGAAAATTATAAGAAGATAAAACCTCCGTTAAGAAATCAATTCCTAAATCATTTCCAACCTTCACTTTAAGTGTATTCGTAGAAAGCGCTTTTTTTGTCACTACTTTTTCAGACAAGGCTTCCGCATATGTCACCACAATTTTTGGGCGTTTCGAATGCGATAATACATTTAAAACCTCTGTTCTAATAACAACATTTGCATTATTTACTTCCTCAATTTCGTAAGGACGCTTATAAGAAGACGGAAAAAATAGAATTTGTTCTTTATCAAACAAAGTTTCCAAATCATTTAACACATAAGCCGCTTCTTCTTTATCATCAAAAATTAGAATCGTAGGACGCGCAACACGATCATATAAATGACCAGTTATAATGCTCAATCCTGAACCTAAAAAACCTTTGATATTGACTTTATGCTGTGGATTATTTTTAAAATTGACAATAAGCTTCTGTACGAAATCTGAAGAATCGTATAAGCTAAAAACGTTGTGAATAGTTTTCTGTTCCAAAGTTTTGCAAATATAAAATTTTATAAACTTATTTTTAAACAATCTTTAAAAAAAGCAATGTTAAAATGCGAATTTTCAATTAATGAAAATTTTTCGGAAAATTTATAAAAAAAGTTGAGCTAAGTTAAAAAAATTAATCCTAGCTTTGGCTTATCAAAAAAAGAAAATGAAATTAGTTCACAACATTATCAACTTGATTATTTTAGTCATTCTTATCCCAGGGAGTGGTAATTAGTTGTGTACGTACAAAATAACAATTAAAGCCACTTCTTAACGAGGTGGCTTTTTTTATGGAGAAAAATTAATTAAACAATATTATGCAAAACAATTTCGTCATTATTATCATTATTATTTTAGTCTTGGTCTTACGATTAGGAAAGGTGGTTTTATGACAAATTTTTTGAACGATTTTTTATGAGCCACCTTTATTCAGGGTGGCTTTTTTTTATGTTTTTAATACAAACAATGTCAAATAAATAGTGATGAAAAACAACAACAAAGCACTAAACAAACATAGTCGAACCGTTACGCAAGATGACACTTTACCCGCGTCACAAGCGATGTTACATGGGATTGGCTTAACAAACGAAGACCTTAAAAAACCATTAATCGGAATTGCAAGCATGGGGTACGATGGAAATACTTGCAATATGCACCTAAATCAATTTGCACAGTTGGTACAAGATGGAATGAAAGCCGAAAACCTAATCGGATTGAAGTTCAACACTATCGGAATTAGCGATGGAATTACCAACGGAACTTCAGGAATGCGCTACTCTTTAGTAAGTAGAGAAATCATTGCAGATTCTATCGAAACTGTTTGTGCAGGACACTTTTACGATGGCGTAATTACT
Organism: Empedobacter sp. UBA2044; assembly: GCF_002333005.1. Taxonomy (NCBI): domain Bacteria; kingdom Pseudomonadati; phylum Bacteroidota; class Flavobacteriia; order Flavobacteriales; family Weeksellaceae; genus Empedobacter; species Empedobacter sp. UBA2044. Next base: position 45,108 of record NZ_DDBA01000002.1, on the reverse strand, counting down.
ATTCCTGGTTGTGATAAAAACATGCCAGGATCGATTATGGCAATGGGACGTTTAAACCGTCCTTCGATCATGATTTATGGTGGAACAATTGCTCCGGGACATTACAAAGAAGAGGAATTAAACATTGTTTCTGCTTTCGAAGCATTAGGAAAAAAATTAAACGGAAATCTTGATGACAAAGATTTTTGTGGAATCATTCAGAATGCTTGTCCTGGTCCAGGTGCTTGTGGCGGAATGTATACAGCAAACACAATGGCAGCGGCGATTGAAGCAATGGGAATGAGTTTACCTTATTCTTCGTCTTACCCTGCTCTTAGTCAAGAAAAGAAAAACGAATGTACAACTGCGGCACATTATCTAAGAATTTTATTAGAAAAAGATATTAAACCAAGTGATATCATCACGAAGAATTCTTTAGAAAATGCAATCAAAACAATTGTTGTTTTAGGCGGAAGCACAAATGCTGTTTTGCACTTATTAGCAATTGCAGCGACTATGAATATCAAATTATCATTAGACGATATACAAGCAATTAACGATAAAACATCAGTAATAGCAGACTTAAAACCTAGTGGAAAATACTTGATGGAACATTTGAGTAAAGTTGGTGGAGTTCCTGCTGTTTTAAAGTATATGTTACAAGAAGATTTAATCGATGGAAGTTGTTTAACGGTTACTGGAAAAACATTAGCCGAAAATTTAGCATCGGTTCCTGATTTAGATTTCTCTAAACAAAATATTATTCGTCCATTATCTAATCCCATAAAAGAAACTGGACACTTACAAATGCTTTACGGAAACCTTGCTCCTGGCGGATCGGTATCTAAAATATCTGGAAAAGAAGGTTTTTATTTTAAAGGAAAAGCACAAGTTTTTAATAGCGAAGTTGAAGTTTTAAAAGCAATCGAAGATTTACAAATCAAAGCTGGAAGCGTTATCGTCATCCGAAACGAAGGTCCGAAAGGTGGTCCTGGAATGCCAGAAATGTTGAAACCAACATCTGCCATTATTGGAGCTGGATTAGGAGATAAAGTCGCTTTGATTACAGACGGACGATTTAGTGGCGGAACGCACGGATTTGTCGTCGGTCACATAACACCAGAAGCTTTTGAAGGAGGTCCAATCGCATTAGTCGAGAATAATGATCTCATCGAAATTGACATCAACAAAAATGAATTAAACCTTTTGATTGATGAAAAAACATTAGAAAATCGAAAAAATAACTGGAAACAACCCGCATTAAAAGTAAAAAATGGAGTCTTATACAAATACGCAAAGCAAGTCGGAAACGCTTCAGAAGGATGTCTTACTGACCAATAAACCAACTCAAATTTCAGGTTCACAAGCGATTATTAACGCTTTATTGTCCGAAGGAGTTACAACAGTCTTTGGCTATCCTGGTGGCGCAATTATGCCTATATATGATGCTTTGTATGATTACAAAGATAAATTAGAACACATTTTAGTTCGTCATGAACAAGGAGGCATTCACGCTGCGCAAGGTTATGCAAGAACTTCAGGAAAAGTAGGTGTAGCTTTTGCCACGAGTGGTCCAGGCGCAACGAATTTAGTCACTGGAATTGCAGATGCCATGATTGATAGCAATCCTATTGTATGTATCACAGGGCAAGTTTTCGCTTCTCTTTTAGGAACGGATGCTTTTCAAGAAACTGACGTTATCAATATTACTAATCCTATCACGAAATGGAATTATCAAATTACTGATGCAGAAGAAATAAATGATGTTCTAGCAAAAGCATTTCATATTGCTCGCTCTGGAAGACCAGGACCTGTCTTAATTGACATTACAAAAAATGCTCAAATACAACTTATCGAAAAGAAAAAGTATGAGAAATGCACGCATGTTCGCAGTTATAGACCAGAACCAGAGATAAGAACTGAATATATAAAAGCTGCTGCTAAACTTATTAATCAAGCAAAAAAACCATTTGCGATTATTGGTCAAGGAATATTACTTGGAAAAGCTGAACAAGAATTAAACGATTTCTTAGAAAAATCTGGAATTCCTGTAGCAACAACTTTGATGGGATTAAGTTCTTTAGATACTGATCATCCACAATATGTAGGTTTATTAGGTATGCATGGTAATTATGCACCTAATGTTAAAACAAATGATTGCGATGTATTAATTGCCATAGGAATGAGGTTTGATGATCGCGTAACTGGACGCTTAGACAAATATGCAAAACAAGCCAAAGTGATTCATCTTGATATTGACCCAGCAGAGATTGGTAAAAATGTAAAAGTTGCTGTCCCTGTTTGGGGAGATTGTAAAAAAACACTTCTGTTATTAACAAATTTGATTCATCCTAATGATCATTCTCAATGGTTAAAAGAATTTAGAGATCTCGAAAAAGAAGAACGTACAGAAGTTATTAATAAAGAATTCCATCCAACAACTGATGTGATATCTATGGCTGAGGTTATCAATACCTTAAATGAATTAACTAAAGGAGAAGCCGTTATTGTGACAGACGTAGGACAACATCAGATGTCGGCTTGTCGTTACGCGAAATTCAAAGATTCTAAGCTTTTGGTTACATCAGGAGGATTAGGAACAATGGGATTTGGTTTACCTGCAGCAATTGGAGCATGGTATGGAGCACCAGAAAAAGACATTGTCATGGTTTGTGGAGATGGTGGTTTCCAAATGACGTTACAAGAAATGGGAACGATTATGCAATTTGGAGCTAAAGTAAAAATATTAATCCTAAACAATAGCTTCCTTGGAATGGTGCGTCAATGGCAAGAATTATTCAACGACAAACGCTATTCTTTCGTAGATATTACAAGTCCAGATTTTGTAGCACTTGCAAAAGCCTACCAAATAGAAGGTCAAAAAATAGAAGCAAGAAACGACTTGAAAAATGCTTTAAAAGAGATGTTAGAGCATGATGGTTCTTATCTTTTAGAAGTTATGGTAGGAAAAGAAAACAATGTATTTCCTATGGTAGAACAAGGTACAAGTGTTTCTGAAATTAGATTAAAATAAATTATTATGGACTCAAAACAAGAATATACAATTACGCTATATACAGAAAATTCCATAGGAATTTTGGGAAGAGTTGCAGGAATTTTTACTCGACGAAAAATTAATATTGAAAGTTTAAGCACTTCTCCATCAGAAATAGAAAATGTACACCGATTTACAATTGTAATTGAAGAATCTGAAGAAGTCGTTCGAAAACTTTGCATGCAAATTGAAAAACAAATCGATGTTCTTAAAGCTTATTTCAATAATAATGATGAATTAATCTGGCAAGAACAAGCTTTATACAAAGTACCCACTAACATTATTGCTGAAAAGGCATACGTTGAACGTTTATTACGTCAATATGGCGCGAATACAGTTGTGATTCGCAATGATTATACAGTTTTTGAAACAGCTGGTCATCGTGAGGAAATTGATAATCTAACACAAGAGCTGACTAAATATGGCTTAATAGAATTTGTTCGTGGAGCTAGAATAGCCATTATAAAAGCAAGTGCTGGTTTCCATGAAAAATTATTACAATTCGAAAAAGACGAGCCATCAAAAGAAGTAATCGAAAATGAATTCCTAAACGAAGGAACCTCAGTTTTCACAATGTAAAGACGAATAATTCAACAAATAATTTTATTAAAAAATCAAAAATGACTAATTACTTTAATTCACTATCATTAAGAGGTCAATTATATCAACTAGGACAAGCAGAATTTCTAAATAACTCAGAATTCGCAAAAGGTACAGACGCATTAAAAGACAAAAAAATTGTGATTGTAGGCTGCGGTGCGCAAGGGTTAAACCAAGGATTAAATCTACGAGACAGCGGTTTAGATGTTTCATACGCGTTACGCAAAGAAGCGATTGAACAACAAAGAGATTCTTGGAAAAATGCAACAAGTCATAATTTTACAGTAGGAACTTTCGAGGAATTAATCCCAAATGCTGATGTTGTTGCGAATTTAACGCCGGATAAACAACATACGCAAGTTATCAATACTGTTCAACCACTTATTAAACAAGGTGCTACACTTTTATATTCTCATGGATTCAATATCGTAGAAGAAGGTGTGCAAATTCGTAAAGATATTACAGTAATAATGGTTGCACCAAAATGTCCAGGTTCGGAAGTTCGTGCAGAATATTTAAGAGGATTCGGAGTTCCTACATTAATTGCCGTTCACCCAGAAAATGATCCCGAAGGAAAAGGTTTTGATCAAGCAAAAGCATATTGTGCAGGAACTGGTGGTCACAGAGCGGGAGTTTTAAGATCATCATTTGTTGCGGAAGTAAAATCAGATTTGATGGGAGAGCAAACCATTTTATGTGGTCTTTTACAAACAGGTTCTATTCTTTCTTTCGAAAAAATGATTGAAAACGGAATTGATGCTGGTTATGCTTCAAAATTAGTTCAATATGGTGTGGAAGTAATTACAGAAGCCTTAAAACATGGTGGAGTTAGCGGTATGATGGATAGATTAAGTAATCCTGCTAAAATTAAAGCTTTTGAACTATCAGAGGAATTAAAAGATATTATGCGTCCATTATTCCAAAAACATCAAGACGACATTATTTCTGGTGAGTTTAGTAAAACAATGATGGAAGATTGGGCGAATGATGATAAAAACTTATTAAAATGGAGAGCTGAAACTGAAGAAACTGCTTTTGAAAAAACACCCGCTGGAGATGCAAATATTACTGAACAAGAATATTTTGATCATTACACTTTAATGGTTGCTTTTGTTCGTGCTGGAGTTGAATTAGCTTTCGAAACTATGGTGGAAGCAGGTATTAAACCTGAATCTGCTTACTACGAATCATTACACGAAACACCATTGATTGCAAATACAATTGCTCGTAAAAAATTATTCGAAATGAATCGTGTAATTTCTGATACAGCAGAATATGGTTGTTATCTTTTCGATCAGGCTTGTAAACCTTTGTTAAAAGATTTTATGACAAAAGTAAACGTAGACGTTGTCGGAAAAAATTACAACGAAGGAAAAGACAATGCTGTTGACAATGCGACATTGGTACACATAAATGATGTTTTACGTAATCATCCTGTCGAAACTGTGGGAAAAAAACTTCGTAAAGCAATGACTGCTATGAAAACCATAAAAACGGCATAATCAAATATTAAAATAACTAAGAAAATAGTGAATTATGACAAAGGGACTTAGAAGTGAGAAAACTGAGACCTTAGGCGTTTCGCTTGACGAAGTAAACTTAGCACAAATGAATTTGAAAGGAGTTGCCAAAAACACTCCTTTCGATTTCAATGAAAATTTAAGTCGTCAATTTGATGCGAATGTCTATCTAAAACGAGAAGATTTACAAGTCGTCCGTTCATACAAATTACGTGGTGCTTATAATAAAATCGTTCAGTTATCAGAACAAGAAAAAAATAATGGTGTAATCTGCGCAAGTGCAGGAAATCACGCACAAGGTGTGGCGTATTCGTGTCAACAATTAAATATCAAAGGTAAAATTGTGATGCCAACGACGACACCTCAACAAAAAATAAAACAAGTAAAATGGTTTGGGAAAGATCAAATCGAAATCATTTTACATGGTGATACATTTGATGATGCATCGGCTTTTGCACATCAATTATCCCAAGAAGGAAATATTACATTTATTCATCCTTTTGATGACGAAAAAGTAATCGCAGGACAAGGAACTGTTGCTTTAGAAATTTTGAATCAATGCAATCAACCAATCGATTATATTTTCGTGCCAATTGGCGGTGGAGGTTTAGCATCTGGCGTTATTTCTGTGATGAAAACACTTAGTCCAAACACCAAAATTATTGGCGTAGAACCGAGTGGCGCAGCAAGTATGGCAGAAGCTATCAAACAAAAACAATCTGTTGCATTAGCGAAGATTGACCCTTTTGTAGATGGCGCAGCTGTAAAAAAAGCAGGTGAAAAAACCTACAAAATCTGTGCAGAAGGTTTAGAAACAACTTGTGCTGTTCCAGAAGGAAAAGTTTGTTCGAGCATTTTGCGTTTGTACAATGAAGACGCAATTGTTGTAGAACCAGCAGGCGCTTTGAGTGTTTCGGCTTTAGATTTTTTCAAGGAAGAAATCAAAGGAAAAAATGTGGTTTGCGTGCTTAGTGGAAGCAACAACGACATTACGCGAATGGAAGAAATAAAAGAAAGAAGTTTGCAATATGAAGGTTTGAAACATTATTTCATTATCAATTTTCCTCAACGTGCTGGCGCTTTAAAAGAATTAGTGAACGAAGTTTTGGGTGAAAATGATGACATCACCTATTTCCAATACACGCAAAAAAATAACAAAGAAACAGGTCCAGCAGTAGTTGGCATTGAATTAGACAAAAAAGAAGATTTAGATGGTTTAATTTTTAGATTAGAAAATCATCATTTCGACTATCAATATCTTAACACAGACAACACACTCTTTTCGTTAATGATTGGATAATTTTTCCATCATTAATATACTATTCAAAAAAAGCAAAGCTTCTATTTAGTTAGAAACTTTGCTTTTTAATTTATTAATTATTCAACAACCAATTTTTTAACTCATCAAAATTATTGTTCATTTTAACTTTATTCGATTGTTTCGATTTCAATTCTTCGACTTCTTTTGGATAGACAATTTTATCTCGTATTTCTTTCGGAAAAACTTCAGGAAATTTACACGGATGCGCTGTCGATAAAAATACCACTAACTCTTTTTCATCTTGCTTTTTCGCTTGGTATTCCTTCGCTGCCAACCACGCAATCGACGTATGCGGACAAGCAATGTAATCATATTCTTGATTAATTTTAACAATTGCATTTGTCGTTTCAATATCTGAAAAAGCTTTTGAAACCATTTTTGATTTTAATTGCTCCATATCTTGCTCGAAAAATTCCATCACACGAACCCAATTGCTCGGATTTCCAACATCCATCGCATTCGAAAACGTTTGTACAGAAGGTTTGGGTAGATAATTTTCGGTTTTTAAAAATAATGGAACAGTATCATTCGCATTTGTAGCCGCAACAAATTGTTCTACTTCCAATCCTAATTTTGAAGCCAAAATACCTGCTGTAATATTCCCGAAATTTCCACTCGGAACAACAAAAGAAACTTTCTCAAAACCTTTTCTTTTTGCTTGGGCAAATGCCTCGAAATAATAGAAAGATTGCGGAATTAAGCGAGCAATATTAATTGAATTTGCTGAGGTTAAGTTTAGATTTTTCATTAAATCTTTGTCTAAAAAAGCTCGCTTGACCAATGCTTGACAATCATCAAAAGTTCCGTCGATTTCTATGGCACGAATATTTTTTCCATTCGCCGTTAATTGCAATTCTTGTATCAGCGACACTTTTCCTTTTGGATACAAAATCGTTACTCTCGTTCCTTCTACTCCCAGAAAGCCAAGTGCTACAGCGCCTCCTGTATCGCCAGAAGTTGCGACCAAAACATCTAACAATTGATTATCTTTTTTTGAATAATGTGCCATCACGCGACTCATAAATCTTGCTCCAAAATCTTTAAAAGCAAAAGAAGGTCCGTGAAATAATTCCAAAATAGCTAAATCATCTTCTAAAAACACCAAAGGCGCAGGAAAATTAATTACATCATCAATTAAATTATTAATCGTTTCTTCAGAAAAATCATCTTTTAATAAGTGATTTGTCACCTTTTTCGCAATCTCTTGAAATGAATAATTTTCAATAGAATTCAACCAATTTTCATCTAATTTTTCCAACGACAAAGGCATATACAATCCTTTATCTTCTGGCAAAGATTGGAAAACCGCTTGTTTAAAATCGACTCTGTTATTATGATTATTTGTACTATATAATTTCATTTTTAGTGTTTTATGTAAGGTCCTTGTTGATTAATTTTAGAGACAAATGATAAATGTTCAATTTCTTTTATCGTCAAAAAATCATTTAGTTTTTGTTCGATATTTTCTGCACCCAATTTACTTTTAGATAACGCCATAACTGTTGGTCCAGAACCAGAAATACCGAATGTTAATGCATTATTTTCGAGCGAAATACTTTTCATTTCATTAAAATATGGAATCAATAAAGAACGATTTGGTTCGACAATATCATCTTGCATCGAACGACCAATTTCTTCGTAATCATTCTCATAAAGCGCTGCAACCAAACTTGCAATATTTCCCCATTGCTTTATTGCTTTACTCAATTGCACTTTATCTTTAATTAATTTGCGCGCATCCTTTGTTGGCACTTCTACTTTTGAGTAAATCAGTGTGACATATAAATTTTCAGGAACAGGTAAAGAACGCACCAAAATCGGCTCATAAGAAGGAATCAACGTAATTCCTCCAAACAACGATGGCGCAACATTATCCGCATGAGCAGCGCCACAAGCCAATCGTTCGCCTTCCATACAATAAGGCAAAAGCTCATTTTTAGAAAGTGGTTTTCCTAATAATTCATTCAATGCAAAAAGTCCAGAAACTGTGCTCGCCGCGCTTGAACCTAAACCACTTCCAATTGGCATTTTTTTGTGTAATTCTATCGATAATCCAAAAGAATCTTGTAGACCTAAATCACAAAATAATTTCCATGCCGAATGAGAAACTGTATTTTTCATCGCATCCAAAGGCAATTTACCCTCGTCACCTGTAATTGTCAGAATTTCGATTCCTAACTTTTCTGTCTTTTTCATGATTACCTCATCACCTGGATAATCCACCGCAAAGCCCAAAATATCATATCCACAGATCATATTGGCAACTGTTGCAGGAGCAAAAACATGTACTTTATCTAAAAACTTCGCTTGATCAAGCTTATATTTATTTTCGATTATTTGATTCATCTTTTATCGTATTGAACTTATATTAACTAAATCTGCAAAAACGCCAGCTGCTGTAACTTCTGCACCAGCTCCAGGTCCTTTCACAACCAAAGGACGTTCCTTGTAACGCGCTGTTGTAAAAGAAATAATATTATCGCTTCCAGACAAGGCATAAAACGGATGTTGATTATCCACCAATTCTAACGAAATTGATATTTTCCCATCTTCTAAAATCCCGATGTAACGAATCACTTTCTGCTCCTCATCTGCTTGATGTTTTATCTTTTCGAAATAATCATTTTCGTTGACTAATTCTTGATAAAAATCTTCTACAGTTGCAGCTTCTAAACAAGATTTAGGCAAAATAGAATCGATTTTTACATCTCCCGCTTCAATTTCGTAACCATTGTCACGAGCAAGAATCAACATTTTTCGCATAAAATCTATTCCACTCAAATCATCGCGAGGATCTGGTTCTGTATAACCTAATTCTTGCGCTTTTTTTACAATTTCGGCAAATGTATTTTCACCTTTAAAATGATTAAATATATACGAAATTGTTCCTGATAAAATTGCTTCAATTTTTAAGATTTGATCTCCACTCATTCTTAAATCTTTCAACACGCTAATAATTGGTAAACCTGCTCCAACATTCGTTTCATAAAGGAAATCAATGCCATATTTTCGAGCAGTTTCTTTCAATTTTTTATACTCTTGATAAGAAGATGAATTCGCAATTTTATTACATGTTACAACCGAAATACTGCTTTCAAAAATTTGTTTGTAATAATTTGGCAAATCAGAACTCGCAGTATTATCTACAAAAACACAATTTGGTAAATTATACTGTTTCATTTTTTGGATAAATTCATTCAAATCAGCTGGAGAAGAAGAATTTTCTAATTCATTTTTCCAATTCGATAAATTAATTCCGTTTTCATCAAACATCATTTTTTTTGAATTTGATAATCCAACCAATTTTATTTCGATATCATTATTTTTTGCTAAAAAATCTTTCTGTTTTTCTAATTGATTTAAAAATGTCGACCCAATATTTCCTACTCCAACATTGAAAACATGAATTGTTTTTTTCAAATGATTAAAAAACGCATCATGTACCGCATTTAAAGCTTTTGACAAATCATTTTCGTTAATCACAACCGAAATATTATACTCCGAAGAACCTTGCGCAATCGCTCTGACATTGATTCCATTTCGTCCTAATGCATAAAATAACTTGCCCGAAACACCAACCATTTTCTTCATGTTTTCTCCAACAATTGCAATAATTCCGAGATTTTCTTCAATTTCAATTGGTTCCAACCATTTTACTGCAATTTCCAAACAAAACTCTTCTTCAATTAATTGCTTTGCTTTTTCGACTTCATTATGATGAATGGCAAGCGTGATACTATGCTCTGACGAAGATTGCGTAATCAACACAATGTTGATATGATGTTGCGCTAAAAGTGAAAAAAGTTTTCCACTAAAGCCCAATTTGCCAACCAAGCCGCTTCCTTTTATATTGACTAATGCAATATCTTTGATCGACGAAATTCCTTTAATTGGATAATCTGTTGGTTGCGAATCGAACTGAATTTTTGTTCCCTCAAAATCCGGTTGAAATGTGTTTTTAATTAAAATCGGAATTCGAAGTTTAAAAGCTGGAGCCATTGTTGGCGGATAAATCACTTTCGCACCGAAATACGACAATTCCATCGCTTCTGTATACGATAAATTTTCTAACGAAAAAGCTTTGTTCACAAAACGAGGATCCGCCGTCATCATTCCATTTACATCTGTCCAAATTTCAATTTGTTCTGCATGTAAAGCCGCACCAATCAAAGCCGCAGTGTAATCAGAACCTCCTCTTCCCAAAGTTGTCACTCGTCCTTCTTCATTAGCAGCAATAAACCCTGTTACAACTAATAATTTATCCGAATAATCTTTTGCTAATTGTTGAATATTCTGAAACGATTTTTCCTCGATAACATTCGCTTGACCAAAATTATGATCAGTCAAAATATAATCTGATGCATTAATCGCCAATGAATTTCCAACATGCTCTTGCATTACTTTTGCTATTAATAAAGCACTACATCTTTCGCCGAAACTCAAAATCAAATCTTTTGTTTGAGGGCTTAATTCTTTCAGAATTTCCACCCCTTCTAATAATGCTTCCAACTCATTCATCAACAATTTTAATTTTGTTAAAATCGGATTTTGATTCGGCACATCGATTAAAGCTTTTACAATTTCGAAATGTTTGTCTTGAAAAAGTTTTAAATCATTTTCATCAAAATTTCCTGATGAAGCTTCTTCAGACATTTTGGTTAATAAATTGGTCAAACCAGAAATAGCAGACACAACCAAAATAATCGAGTTATTTTGTTGCTTTTCCTGTTTAACAATTTCTACGACCGCGCGAATACCTTCTACCGATCCGACTGATGTTCCTCCGAATTTTAAAACTTTCATAATTTAAATTTTGATCATAAAAAAAGCATCTTCCTTTTGAGAAGATGCTTTTGCATTATTTTTTTAGAATTAAATACATAACAAAACTCCTCTAAGTGTGAACACTAGAAGTCGTCGTAATTGAAATGATTGTATCTAATCCGTTTTGTTTCATTATTGATAACGAATATACAAACTTTTTCAATAAATCATTACGTATTTATTCTTTTTTTATATTTATTTCACCGAATCCTTTTTTACAGCCAATGAATCATTTGGTTCAGCAACAGGTTTTACATCACTTGCATAGCCAACAACAATTCCGTCTAGTTTATCAATTTTTCGTACTTTAAAAGTTTCTGTACCTTCTGCTCCTTTAAAAGATACTTTATAAACTGCTTCGTAAACTGTTTTGTCACCATCTTCAAGAGGCGTCATTTTCTCAAAGTTGTAGACATCAACTGGCCCATATTGTTTAACCACCGCATTCAAATCATCCACATTTACGCCTTCTACTTTCGAAAAAAGTGAATCTGGCTTATCTGCTCTGTATTTGTAAACATCTAAAACTGCTTCTTTCACCTTATAATCTGGCAAATCTGATTTTTTATTACATGCTGTTAAAGCCAAAATACCACCAACCATAAGTAATGCACTTGCTTTCATAATTCCTATTTTTTGTGTTAATTGATTATAACTAATGTAAAAATAAATAAGATAAAAAACAAGTATTTTTATTGAAATCAAATAGATAGAAACAAAAAAAGTCGATTCTGTTACAAAATCGACTTTTGAATATATTTTATTGTAAAATAAATTTTACACTTTAAAATTCACATAAAAACCTTCGTGACCTCGAACATTGAAAACGGTATTGTCTTCAAAAATCAAGTATTGACCTTTTATTCCTTTCAAAACACCTTCTATTTCTGGCGTTTTTTTCAAGTTTAATGATTTTACTTTTTCTGGATAAGATAAAACTGGATAGTCTAACTTCCAAACTTCTGGCTCATCAACCAAAAATTGTTGAAAATCTGGATTCACTTCATTTCTGATTTCGTGATACTTTTCAAACAAATTAATTTCTGGCACATCATTTTTCAACATTCTTTGCCAATTTGTTTTATCTGCAATAACATTTTTCAACGAAACCTCTATCATTCCAGCTTCGTAACGATTATCCGTTCGTGCAATAATAATAGCTTCTGATGCTCCTTGATCGATCCAACGAGTCGGCACTTGAGTTAAACGTGTTACACCAACTTTTATTCCCGAAGAATTTGCCAAATACACAATATGCGGTTGCAATTCGAATTTCGTTTCAAACTCTAAATCACGTTGCGCAATTCCCAAATGTGCTGTAGAAAGTTCTGGATTGATAATACTTGGATTAGCTTCTGGAACTGTAAAAAAACAATTTTTACAATATCCCATCTGATAAATCTCTTTGTCCTCGTGACAGTTTAAACATTCGTAATGATCAAAGTTAATCTTGATTTTTTTTCCTAACAATTGATTCATAACAATAAAATCATTCTTGAAATTCCAATAATAATTGATTGGCGTTCCATTTTCAGTTGTCATTTTACGAATTTGTCCTTCAAACTGCATCTTGCTAAAAAAGTTTAATTAATTTTGTGTAAATCTACAAAACTTTTAGCGGATGGGAATAGTCAATAAGATTATGGAAATTATGATGCGTAGCCGAATGAATATCATCGAGGAAAGTATCAAAAATCCAGTTGGTACGCAAGAACGTGTGTTATTTGAGAATATCAAAAAAGCCAAATCGACTATTTACGGAAAAGAATTTCATTTTGACGAAATCAAAACGACACATAAATATCAAGAGCAAGTCCCTGCGGTACATTACGAGGATTTTCAACCTTATATTGAATTAGCAAGAAAAGGAGAGAAAGATGTTACTTGGTATGGAAAAATAAAATGGTTTGCGAAATCTTCTGGAACAACAAATGCCAAAAGTAAATTTATTCCGATTAGTAATGAATCCTTAGAAGATTGTCACTACGCAGCAGGAAAAACAATGTTTGCATTGTACTTAAACGCTTATCCCGAAACGGATATTTTTATGCACAAAAACTTAAGAATTGGTGGAAGTAGTGAACTTTATCAAAAATATGATACGCGTTTTGGTGATTTGTCAGCTATTCTGATTGATAATTTACCTTTTTATGCTGAGATGAAAAATATTCCGAATCGTGAGATTTCTTTAATGTCTGATTGGAATGTGAAGATGAATGCGATTATCAATGCAACAAAAAATGAAGATGTTGGTTCTTTAACTGGCGTTCCTTCATGGATGTTAGTTGTGTTGAATAAATTATTATCCGAAACTGGAAAGAATTATTTGGACGAATTATGGCCAAATCTCGAAGTGTTTTTTCATGGTGGAATTAGCTTCAAACCTTATGCAGAAAATTATAATTTAATTACTCAGAAAAAATTAAATTATTTCGAATTATATAATGCGTCTGAAGGTTTTTTTGGAATTCAGGATCAATTAAATAGTAAAGATTTGTTGTTATTATTAGACAACGGAATTTTTTACGAATTTATTCCAATGGAAGAATTTGGTTCATCAAATCAACGATTTTTAACAATTGAAGAAGTTGAAGTTGGTAAAAGTTACGCCATAGTGATTACAACAAATGGAGGTTTATGGCGCTATATTATTGGTGATACAGTTCGCTTTACATCTAAAAATCCACACAGAATTGTTGTTTCTGGACGAACAAAACATTATATCAATGCATTTGGTGAAGAATTGATGATAGAAAATGCCGAAGAAGCTTTGAAACGCGCTTGTAATCAAACAAATTCAATTGTTTCTGAATATAGTGCTGGTCCAATTTTTATGCAAGGGAAAGAAAAAGGCGCGCATGAATGGGTAATCGAATTTGATAAAGAACCTGAAAATTTTGAGCAATTTATTGAATGTTTAGATAAAGGTTTGCAAGAAGTTAATTCGGATTACGAAGCAAAACGTTACAATAATATGACGCTTAATCGCCCAATTGTACACAAAGCTCGCAAAAAATTATTCATCGAATGGATGGCTTCACGTGGTAAGTTAGGTGGACAAAATAAAGTTCCGAGGCTAGCAAACACACGCGAATTTATAGAACCATTAATTGAATTAAATAATCGATCATAATAAAAAAGAGAATCAATATGATTCTCTTTTTTTGGTTTAAAATAAATAGGATAATTACCTCGAAACAAGTAAATTTACTATTAAGAGAAAAAATACCTATTAATGCGAAGTACGAATTTATCTGAACTTAAATTCCACCAAATTGTGGAAAATAAGTTTCAAATTTACAACAGCCTCTTTATGAGTCTGCCCTACGAAAAAATGCAAAACATCGGATCGTTGATTCCGTTTTTGTATAATGAAAGTCAAAAAGGTTTACCGGAAGGAAAATCGCCAAATGAAATCATCAACAATTTTTTTGAGAAATACACTGATTTAAAAACCGAACAAGAGCAAATCGATTTGATGTTTCGAATGATACAATACATCGAGCGACAAGTTGTTTTGTTTGATAGTATCGAAGATGCTGCATTTCCGTCATTACATTCCGAAAATGAAAAAGGAAGTTTGGAAAGCATTTACCATATTGCACAGGCGCAAGGTAAAATGGAGCAAGTAAAAACCAGAATCGAAGATTTTGTGACGAGAGTTGTCTTTACAGCACATCCAACGCAGTTTTATCCGACAAATGTTCAACAAATTATTCAAGATTTACGCGACGCAATTCAACAAGATTCGGTAAGTAAAATTGATTTATTGTTACAACAATTAGGAAAAACACCTTTTATCAACGAAGAAAAACCAACTCCTTACGATGAAGCTGTTTCTATTATTTATTATTTGAGAAATGTATATTATCAGACAATTGGACGATTATACAACGAAATCAACCAATTGTTTTTTACAGAAAGTGAACCTCTAAAATCTCCTGTTATTCAATTAGGTTTTTGGCCTGGAGGCGATCGCGATGGAAATCCGTTTGTAACAGCAGAAATTACATGGAAAGTTGCAAGTTTATTGCGTACAAGTATCTTAAAAAATTATTACAATCATCTTAAAATTGTTCAACGTAGATTAACATTCAAGCATGTTACAGAACCTTTGAAAGCGTTGAGTAATTTGATTTACGAAAATATGTTCAATGAAAATGGAACAATTACAATTGATGAAATCAAGACGCGTTTACAAACTATTCGTACAATTTTGATTGAACAACACAACGGAATTTTCTCGGATATTTTGGACGATTTTATCACGCGTGTTGATATTTTCGGGTTACATTTTGCTTCGTTGGATATTCGTCAAGATTCGCGTGTTCATCAAAAAGTAATTAACCAAATTGTTAAAAAATATACTGGAATTAATCTGAAAGATTTAAGTGAAGCAGAACAAATCGACTTGTTAACAAATCCTTCTTTTACAGCTAAGCCTGAAGATTTTGAAGATGATATTGTCGTCGATACAATCAGAAATGTTTATCAATTAAAAACGATTCAGCAACGAAATGGCGAATTAGGTGTTAACCGATACATTATTTCAAATTCTGAAACCATTTTCGATGTCTTAAATGTTTACGCTTTATTCAAATTTTGTGGTTACAAAGATGACGAAATTAAGTTTGATATTATGCCACTTTTCGAGACGATTAGAGGTTTAGATGGTGCTGAGAATACGATGAATAAATTGTATAATCTACCAATTTATGCACAACATTTAGAACGTAGAAAACAGCGTCAATCAATTATGTTAGGTTTTTCGGACGGAACAAAAGACGGTGGTTACATCAAAGCAAATTGGGAAATTTATCGTACCAAAGAAATCCTTTCGAATGTTTCGGATAAAAATCAAATCGAAGTTATTTTCTTTGATGGTCGTGGTGGACCTCCTGCACGTGGCGGTGGAAAAACACACGAATTTTATGCTTCTCAAGGGAAAACAATTGCGAATCACGAAATTCAAATTACGATTCAAGGGCAAACAATTACGTCGAATTATGGAACAATGCCGCAGGCAAAATATAATTTTGAACAATTGTACACGGCTGGAATTATTTCGGATGTTTTCTCGACAAGCACAAGTCAGATTTCACCTGATGAACGTGTATTGATTGATAAATTAGCCACAATTAGTTATCAGAAATACGAAGATTTGAAAGCGCATCCTTCATTTTTACCTTATTTAGAAAATATGAGTACGCTTAACTATTATGGGAAAACGAATATCGGAAGCCGTCCGAGTAAACGAGGTGGTGATAAAAAATTAGAGTTCGATGATTTGCGTGCTATTCCATTTGTGGGTTCTTGGAGTCAATTAAAACAAAATGTTCCAGGATATTTTGGTGTTGGAACGGCTATAAATGAATTGAAAAAACAAGGTCATTTAGAAGATGTAAAAGATTTATTCAAAAATTCGAGCTTCTTCAAAACGTTGATTCAGAATAGTATGATGTCGATGGAAAAAACTTATTTTCCATTAACTTCTTATATGAAAGATGATCCTGAATATGGTGAATTTTGGAATATTTTGCATGATGAATTTGAATTATCAAAAGCATTATGTTTAGAAATTTCAGGTTACACAGAATTGATGCAAGACGAACCATTGAACAAATCTTCGGTACAAATGCGCGAAAAAATTGTGTTACCATTATTAACGATTCAACAATTTGCGTTGAACAAAATTCATCACGAAAGTGAGTTCAAATCAGTCTATGAGCAAATTGTAATGCGTTCGTTATTCGGAAATATTAATGCGAGTCGAAATTCGGCTTAATTTTCAGAATATCTTAATACCTTCGCAACGATGGAAAAGATTATTTTAGGGATAGATCCTGGAACAATGGTGATGGGTTTTGGTTTGATTGAAGTCAAAAACAACAAAATAAAGTTGATTACTTTAGACGAATTATTGTTGCATAAATTTCCGAATCAGCAAACGAAATTGAAAAAGATTTTCGAAAAAACTTTAGCCATTATCGATCAATATCATCCTGATGAATTAGCCATTGAAGCGCAGTTTTTTGGCGTTAATGTTCAGTCTATGTTAAAACTTGGACGTGCGCAAGGTGTTTGTATAGCCGCTTGTTTGCATCGTGATATGCCTGTGGTAGAATATGCGCCAAAAAAAATTAAGATGGCGATTACCGGAAACGGAAATGCATCAAAAGAACAAGTTGCGGGCATGTTACAACATTTACTTGGATTGAAAGAAATTCCAAAACGTTTGGATGCCACAGATGGTCTTGCCGTTGCGGTTTGTCATTATCTAAATTCGGGTAAAACAACTGGGACGTCAAATTCATATTCGAGTTGGGATGCCTTTGTAAAAAATAATCCGAATCGAACAAAATAAAATATATTTGTAGTAGAATTAGCAACCTAATTCGTAAAACATAAAACACATCAAATGAAAAAATATTTAATCGCTGCTTCAGTTTGTGCAACAGTTTTCTCTTCAGTGTTATTTTCTTGTAAAGATTCGACTGGAAAAAACAATACTGCAATCACTGAAATTGTTTCGAAAATTGAACAAAATAAATACAAAATTGGCGACAAAATCGATATTCCTTTAACTAATTTAGATGGAATTACGAAAGTTATTGTTTCGGTAGATGGACAAGAAGTTCCTGCTGATTTTACGATTGACGGAAAAACAATTGGATTAGGAAATCATACGGTTAATTTGAAATTCTTCAAAGGAGAAGAAGAAACAAATTCGCGCGATTTTACGTTTGTGGTTTATGCAAATGAGCCGGCTGCGCAATGGAATTATGAAATTGTAGGAACTTATCCACATAATCCAGATTATTTTACGCAAGGTTTTTATTTCAAAAACGGAAATATTTTCGAAGGAACTGGACTTCGCGGAGGAAAAACACGTTTGATTGAATATAAATTGGGGGCAACTGAACCTACAAAATTATATCAAATCAAAGACGATGTTTTTGGAGAAGGAATTACAGAACTGAATGGTTTTATTTATCAATTAACATGGCAAGATCGTGTGATTTATAAATATGATTTAAACTTTAATCAAGTTGAAAAATTTGATATGCCAGCTCAAATTATCGAAGGTTGGGGAATTACAACAATTGGAAAAGAATTGGCCATAACAGAAGGTTCTCAACGTATTCATTTCTTTGATGAAAACTTTAATTATCTAAGAACTGTTCAAGCTTTTGACAGTCAACAACCATATAGTTATTTGAATGAAATTGAATACCACGATGGTTTAATTTATGCAAATGTTTACCTAAAATCTGGACATGCAGATAACAGTAATATTGTGGTAATTGATCCGCAAACTGGCGCTGTAAAAGTAGAGTTTAACTTCGCTGAATTGAAAGGAAAACAAGGAAATCCGCAAGCACAAGAATTGAACGGAATCGCTTTCAAAGACAACGGAAATATGTTATTAACAGGTAAAAACTGGGATAAAATATTTGAAATTAAGATTAAGAAATAATTTCCTTAACACATAAAAAAGCAAAAAGCTCGACCTGCAAAATCGAGCTTTTCTTTTTCAAAAATCATCTAAAAAATTATAAGTAAAAATTTATGGTTATGAAAGATCCTATAACCAAAATTGATCTTTCCAATCTGTGTTAGTTAAAAGTGAATTAAATTGTTCTTTAATTACTTTTAACTTTTTTTGTGTTGCATTTTTCTCAAATTCAGGAAACATTTGTTTCTCCTCAAATCTGATGTGCAAATCCAATTCTTCTTCGATATAAATCAAACTTTTCATCGGATTTTTTGCATCTATTTTGAACAAGCGTCTCAAACGTCTATGTTCTTTCAATGCTCTTTTTACCAAGTAATGATCTTCATCTAAAAGCGAAAACAAGTAATTTTCTTCTATCTCAAATTTTTTGAATAATACTTTTTCCCCATACCAATTTACATAATCAACAATTCGTTGAATATCGACTCCTTTATCTATTCCAGCACGAATATTCCAACAAAAAAATAATGTTTTATGATGCCTTTCGCACGCTTCATTTAGATTTACTGTTACAGTATAACTCATCTGAGAAGCAGTTGTTTGAGGAAGTTCTATTAATAGGTTCATTGTTATAATTTTTCAATTCGGATAATCGGATATTTTTATCTTATTTTTAATCAAATTTTTTTAATGCTTAAGAAAAGCAATTCCTTTCTCTAGATCATCAATCAAATTAAACATCGATGTCTTTTCTAGCATACCTCGCAAATCATTACGAATTGCAAAAACACGGCTATGTAAAGCACAAGGTTTGTTAGTATCGCATTCTACTAAACCTAAAATGCAACTATGATAAAGACCATCTCCGTCAATCGCTTTGATGATATTCACTAATTTGATATCTTCTAAATGCGCTGCATCCATTTGGAAACCTCCCATTTTTCCTTTGACAGATGAAATCACATTTGCTTTAACTAATTGTTGAAGAATTTTGGCTGTGTAAGCTTCTGGAGAATTAATAGAATTTGCAATTTGTTTTAAATTGACTCTCTTTCCTTCTACAGATTCTTGTGCAATAAACACACAAGCCTTAATTCCATATTCGCACGCTTTAGAAAACATTAATTTCTTTTATTCATTATAAATTATGAAGCAAATATACAACTAATTTTAAATCGGACAAATTTATCTTATTAAATTTTTAAAAATAAAAAAACCACTCAAAAATGAGTGGTTTAATATTATCTGAAAAGAAAATTTCTTAATCTTCGTCTTCGTCTTGATCAGCATCCTTAACTGCGTTACGAGAAGTACGAATAGCTACTACTACTGCGTTATCTGGATGAGCGAATGTGTAGTTATCATTTTTCAATGTTTCTACATACATTTTGTGACCAATTCTCATTGGAGTGATATCGATTTCGATTTCGTCTGGTAAGTTTGCTGGAATAGCACGAACTTTTAATTTACGCATATTGAAACGTAAAACCCCACCAGCTACTAAACCACGAGCACGTCCTACTAAACGAACTGGAACTTCCATAGTTACTGGTTTGTCCTCGTTTAATTGGTAAAAATCTACGTGTAAGATTTTATCCGTTACTGGGTGAAATTGGATGTCTTGTAAAATTGCTTGAATTTTAGCTCCATCAGCTAACTCGATAGTTGCTGTATGAGCATCTGGAGTGTAAACTAATGATTTGAATGCTTTTTCATCAGCTGAAAAGTGGATAGGCTCTCCAGAACCGTAAACCACACAAGGTACTTGTTCAGCATTACGTAGGTTACGTGTAGCCACTTTACCTAAGTCTTCTCTTTTTACACCTTGAATTGTAATTGACTTCATAATAATATGTATATAATAAAAATAATTTAATATTTAGTTAAACCACTAGATAACAAAACGTTGACTAATAGATTTGTTGCTATGTACTAGATGCATAACATCAGCAAAAAGCGGAGCGCAAGATAATACTTTTATTTTAGATACGGAAGTATTTTTTAATGGAATACTATCAGTTATAGCAATTTCCGTTAATAGAGAGTTATCAAGACGCTCATAAGCTGGTCCAGATAAAACTCCATGCGTTGCAATCGCACGAACAGATTTTGCTCCTTTTTCCATAATCAATTCAGCCGCCTTTGCAAGTGTACCCGCTGTATCAATCATGTCATCCACTAAAATAACATTTTTACCTTCAACCTCACCGATTAACATCATGCTATCAACTTGGTTTGCAACTTTACGTTCTTTGTGACAAATTACGATATCTGCATTAAGGTATTTAGCATATGTATTTGCACGTTTAGCACCTCCCATGTCTGGAGAAGCAATACAAATATTATCTAAGCCTAAACCTTTAATGTATTCAACAAAAATTGTTGAAGCAAATAAATGATCAACAGGAACTTCAAAAAATCCTTGAATTTGATCAGCGTGTAAATCCATAGTCATTACACGAGTTGCTCCAGCTGTCATTAACATTTTTGCAACTAATTTTGCTCCAATTGGCACACGTGGAGCATCCTTACGATCTTGACGAGCAAAACCAAAATAAGGAATAACAACTGTAATACTTTTAGCAGATGCGCGTTTTGCTGCATCACACATTAAAAGTAATTCCATTAAATTGTCTGTTGGTTGCATTGTAGAACCAATTAAGAAAACGCGAGCTCCGCGAATTGGCTGTTCAAAAGCGGGTACAAATTCTCCGTCGCTAAATTCTACAATTTTAGATTTACCAAGTTCTTGACCATATTGATCGGCAATTTTTTGTGCTAATTCTAATGATCCTCTGGTCGAAAAAAGAAATGCTGATTGTTCCATTGTTTGTTTTGGGAAATATTTATGCAAAAATAATTTAAATGATTTAAAAATGATATAAGAAAATCAAAAATTAATTTCGGCACAATTATTGAATATTTTTTAAACAAGTTAAAATAATCATAAAGACATAATCATGACTTTCGTTAGTTATAGTGTTTTTTAACAGTTTTTGATTGATTCGTTTTTAAGTATTTATATAAATTTGCAATTAAATATATCCTCATGAAAAAGATTTCATACCTATTAAGTGTAATTGGATTAGGAATTTTTGCTCACGCGCAAGAAACTACTGAAACAATTAACAACGATTACAACAAATGGTCTATCGAGGCCAATGGAGGTGCGGTAAAAGCAAGAAAAGCATTCGCTCCAGGTTATTATTCAGAAACACCAAGTTTTTTCCATGCTGATTTTGGTGTACGTTATATGTTCAATCCAAAATTTGGTTTAAAATTAGATGGTGGATATGATCGTATCAAAGAAGGCGAAGATGTAGCTCGTTTCCGTTCTAATTATTACCGTGTAGATTTACAAGGGGTTGCGAACTTAGGACGAATCATGAATTTTGAAACATGGACAAATAGAATTGGATTATTAGCTCATGGTGGTGCAGGTTACTCTTGGATGAATAATGATGCGACAAAAGGTGCTGATGGTAAAGTTTTCGACGACAATGATAACATGGTAAATGTTATGGTTGGTTTAACACCACAATTAAGATTAACTGATCGTGTTGTTTTAACAGGAGATGTATCTTACGTAAGAAATATTCGTCAAAATGTAACATTTGATGGCACAGCTAACACATCAGGTTCAGGATTTGGAGGTGAAATTTGGAATGCTACTTTAGGTTTAACATTTTACTTAGGTAAAAACGAAAAACATGCTGACTGGGTTTACGAACCAACTCGTTCTGACTTAGAAGATCGTATTTCTAACATCGAACAAATGTTAAAAGATACTGATGGTGATGGTGTTGCTGATTACTTAGATCAAGAACCAGATTCAGCTCCAGGTGCAGTAGTTGACACAAAAGGTGTTACTATCGACCACAACGGAAACGGAATTCCAGATAATATTGAAGAATATATCAAACAAAATGCAGGAGGAAACACAACTGTCATTAACGATGCTGATTTCTTAGAGCAAATGATTAATTCAGGTATTATCAACGTATACTTCGATTACAACTCTGACAAACCATACCAACAATCTGTTGGAGGTATCAAATTTGTATCTGAGTACTTAAAAGCTAAACCAAATGCTCAAATTGACATTTTAGGTTTTGCTGATCCAGTAGGAGGAGATGCTTTCAATAAAGACTTATCTCGTAGAAGAGCAGAAAATGTTAAAGCTATTTTAGTTAGTCAAGGAGCTAATGCTTCTCAATTAACTACTGTTGGTGAAGGGGAAGATAAAGAGTTCAAAAACTCTCAAGTTTCATCTCATCAATTAGCAAGAAGAGTTGTTTTCAGAGTAAAATAATTCTCTCTTAATTTAAGATATTAATCAGGGATAGATTTTTCCATTTTTTGGAGTCTCTATTCCTGATTTTTTTATTATCTTTACCACCACTTAAATTACTAAAATATTGAATCCTTTTAACCAACACTTTAATGCTCCTAGATGGGTAGTATTAGTGCTAGACATACTTATTGTTTTCTTTAGCTATGTAATAACCAATTTTATACTTAATAGTTTTCTAAATTCTTTTAGTTTAGAAAAATTATTATTTAAATTACCATTTGTTGTAGCAGCATATACTCTATGTTTCCTATACTTCAAAACATATAAGGGAATTGTAAAAAAAACGGGGTTAAAAGATGCTGAAAATGTATTTGTATCTAATACTACGGCTTTTCTGATTCTTTTCTTCATCTCTTTTATCTATAGACAATTCATTGAATCTAATCTTTCGGAGAACACTCCTGTTTCATATGTTTTCAGAATGTCTTACTCTGTTATCTTTGTCCATTTATTTATTTCAACAGTAATAATGGTTATTGCCAGATTATATTATAAATGGATTTATAATTATTTTTTCTCAAAAAATAAGGAACAACAAAAAATATTAATTTACGGTGCAGGAGATTCAGGATTAATTACTCGAGATATTTTACAAAATGATACTCAGTTTAATTATAAAGTTGTAGGTTTTATTGATGATAAACCTTCTAAAATTGGAACATTTATAGATGGTGTTAAAATTTATTCTATAAATGATATTGATAATAAATTCATTGAACGAAATGATATTTCAGAAATTATTATTTCTATTCAAAATATTAAAACGAATCAATTATTAAATCTATCCAAATCATTAGAAGATTTGAATGTAAACATAAAAATAATTCCACCTATTTCTAATTGGATTGATGGTACATACAAGCCTGCTCAAATCAAACAATTAAAAATTGAAGATTTATTAGGTCGTGAATCAATTAAGTTGAAAAACCCTATTATTAATGAAAATGTACAAGGTAAGGTAATACTTGTTACTGGTGCTGCAGGTTCTATAGGAAGTGAAATTTCAAGGCAACTTGCTATGATGGATTTTGCTCAACTAATTTTGATTGATCAGGCAGAATCGGCTCTATATGATGTTCAACAGTCTTTAAAAAATGAAATTTCTGAAGAAAAACAAAATAGAATAGATTATATCGTTTCGAGTGTAAGAGATCGAAAACGAATGTTAAGCCTTTTTGATAAATATCATCCGCAAATTATTTTTCATGCAGCTGCATATAAACATGTTCCTTTAATGGAAAGATTTCCATATGAAGCAATTAATACAAATATTTATGGAACAAAAATTATTGCTGATTTAGCGAATGAATTTGGTGCCGAAAAATTTGTTATGGTTTCAACAGATAAAGCGGTTAATCCGACTAACGTGATGGGAGCAACCAAACGTGTGGCAGAAATTTATGTAAATTGTACAAATGAAAAATCTAAAACAAATTATATTGTTACTCGATTTGGCAATGTCTTAGGATCTAATGGTTCTGTAATACCTTTATTCAAACGTCAATTAGAAAACGGAGGTCCTTTGACAGTAACACATCCCGATATTACACGTTTTTTCATGACTATTCCAGAGGCCTGCCAATTAGTATTAGAAGCGGCTATTATGGGAAAAGGTGGTGAGATTTTTGTATTCGACATGGGCGAATCAATGAAAATTATTGATCTTGCTAAAAGGATGATTAGATTAAGTGGCTTTAAATATCCTGAAGAAATTGATATAAAAATTGTAGGTTTGCGTCCAGGTGAAAAAATCTATGAAGAGTTATTGGCTAATGATGAAAATACAGTAAAGACCCATCATGAAAAAATAATGATAGCAAAAGTTAATACAAACAAATGTCAAGACAATAAAAAACTAATTGAAGAACTATGCTTAATGTCTTCAACCATAGAAAAACATGAGCAAGTCATGCATTTAGTGGCTAAAATAAAAGAGATTGTACCAGAATTTAAATCTCAAAACTCAGAATTTGAAAAACTTGATAACTTAATTTATGAAAAATAAAATTTTTAATCTTTTAATTGTAATAGTTATACTCACTATTTCTTCTTGTGCATCAAAAAAAGAATTAGTCTACTTTCAAGGAGATCAACAATCTACTACGAAATACGAAGAATATATTCCTAAAATTCAATCTTCTGATATGCTAGCAATCAGTGTAAGTGCTGCTGATATAAAAGCTACAGAACCTTTTAATCAACAAAGTGTTTATCAAGTAAATTCTGGGGTGCAAAATAATCCTTATGCGAAGGTTTATACTGTTGATGAAAATGGTTATATCAACTATCCGTTAATTGGTAATGTGAAAGTAGGTGGATTAACTAGAACAGAAGCTGAAAATGAATTAAAAGCAAAAATCTCAAAATATATCGTTAATCCTGGGGTAAATATTAATTTTACAAATTTTAGAATTAGCGTTTTAGGAGAAGTTGCTAAACCTGGTAATTTTACAATTCCAAGCGAAAGAGTAAGTATACTTGATGCTTTAGGTATGGCTGGTGATTTAACTATTAATGGTGTTAGAAATAATATTATGGTTATTCGTGAACAAAATGGACAAAAACAAACATATAACGTCGATTTAACATCCAAAGAAATACTAAACTCTCCTGTTTATTATTTAGCCCAAAATGATGTTATTTATGTAGAACCAAATAATGCTAAAATTTCATCATCTAAATTTACACCAAACTATTCATTATGGATATCTGTTGCTGGTGTTATAATATCTGTAATTGCTGTTATTTCTAAATAAAAATGAGTACAAATAAAAATAACCTAGAAGACCAATACTTCGATGAGTCTGAAGAAACGATTAATATCAGACAAATTTTAGAACAATATCTTTATTACTGGAAATGGTTTGTATTTGGAGTTATTATTTCTTTAACCTTAGCCTTTTTATATGTTAAATATACTCAGAAACAATATCAAGTTTCAGCTAAAATATTATTAAATGAGAAAGAATCTGCAACAGGTGAATTAGCTGGTTTAATGGATCAAGCTATGCTTGGAGGGGGATCTTCAACAAATGCTGAAGTTGGTGATCAAATTGATGTTTTAAAATCAAAACGACTAATTACTAAGGTTGTAGAAGAAAATAATTTAAATATTCAATATTTTAGTAAAGGTCGTGTAGCTGAAGTTGAATTAACTCAAGAGAAATCTCCTATTAAAATTATTTTTCTAAACGAAGCTGATAAAACCAATGAAGATTTAGAAGCTAAATTTATTGTTCAAATAAAATCTACAACAAAATTTATTTTAACAAACAAAACAACTTCTACAGAAAAGGAATATTCTTTTGGACAAAAAATAAATGATAAGATTGGAAGTTTTGTTATCAGTCCTAATAAAAACTTAGCTAAATCAATTGATAATGAATATCTGATTGTTTTAAATTCTATTGATAAGACTGTAGATAATTACCAAAAGAAACTTGCTATAGATCCTAACAGTGAAAAAAGTTCTAAAATTATTAACTTCTCATTAGTAGGTCCTGTTCCTGAGATTTCTAAAAAAGTAATTAATGATTTAATTATTAATTACAACAAAGATATTGTAGGCGATAACCATAAATTAACTGAAGCTACATCTAAGTTTATTGATTCAAGGTTAGCTATTGTTAGTGGCGATTTAGATGGTGTTGACAAACAATTAGAACAATATAAACAAAGTAATAATATTACAGATGTTACCTCTGAAGCAAATATTTTTTTAGAGAGTGCTGCTGATAATGAAAAGAAATTATTAGATGCTTCTACACAACTACAATTAGTTGAATATATGAATGGAGCTCTTAATACGTCTCGTACAGATTTACTTCCTTCAAATATTGGTTTAGAAGATAAATCTATTTCATCAGAAATATCTTCATACAACGAACTAGTCCTAGCTAAAGAAGATATGTTAAAATCTGTAACAAATGAACATCCAAATGTTATTAAATTACAAGAGCAAATAAATGATGTAAAAAGAAACCTGAAGAATAGTTTAAAATTATATAGAAATAACACACAAACTATTTTAAATACAATACAAGGAAAGCAAAATCAAATTGCTGGAAAAATTAAAAAAGTACCTAGTCAAGAGCGTGGTTTTAGAGATATATCTCGCCAACAACAAATTGTAGAGGCTTTATATTTATTCTTACTTCAGAAAAGAGAAGAAAATGAAATAAAAGCTGCTGCAACACCAGAAAATATTAAAGTAATTGATTATGCTTATGGTATAAAAGAACCTGTTTCCCCTAAAAAAAGTATTATATTTTTAGGAGCGCTTATTGTAGGTCTTATAATACCTTTTATAATAATTTATATATACAAATTATTAAATAATACAGTTAATTCAAAAGAAGATGTAGAAAATGCCGTAGGAGCACCTATCGCAGGACAAGTACCGAAAAGTAATATTTCTATATTAGAAAATAATGATAACTCAAGTGCTGCTGAAGCTTTCCGAATCTTAAGAACAAATGTAAATTTCTTATTAAAGAACTCAACAGATCCTCAATGTATTTATATTACATCTACAACTAGTGGAGAAGGAAAATCATTTATATCAACTAACTTAACTCAGATTTTAACAATGTCTGGAAAATCAGTATTGTTAATCGGAGCTGATATTCGAAGTCCAAAAGTATTAGATTATTTAGGTATTTCTGATCAATATATACATAAATATGGTGTAACTGAATATTTAATTTCTAATGATGTTAATATTGATGATATTATCATAAAAAAACCTGCACATTATAAATTCGATGTTATTTATTCAGGTCAAATAGCACCTAATCCATCCGAATTATTAATGAATGGACGATTTGATGATATTATTAAATATGGAAAGGAACATTATGATTATGTAATAGTTGATACAGCTCCTGTAAGTTTAGTAACTGATACACTATTAATTTCAGACGATGCAGATATTACAATGTACGTAGTTCGTGCCAACTACTTAGATAAACGTATGCTAGCAATTCCAAGAGATTTATATAGAGAAAATAGACTTAAGAATATGGCTATGGTTATTAATGATGTTGACTTTACAAAAGGTTATGGCTATGGTTATGGCTATGGTTATGGTTATGGAGAAAACCATAATAAAGGTGGATTTTTTAAAAACCTTTTTAAACGTAAATAAAATAAAAACCTGAAGTTAATCTTCAGGTTTTTTGTTCTATAAAATATATACACTATTGACCTTCCTTCTCCAATCTCTCTAATGCTTTTTCGTGAGCTGATTTTACATCATTTTTGATCTTTTTATCTTGTGTAGATTTTCTAATCTTTTCTGCATGATAAGCCAAATCATCTAATGTCATTTTATAACTCACATAAAATCCGCGATTATATCTTGAATATGAAGCTAATCCCCAACCAGCAATTAATTGATTCTTAATCTTTTTGGTTTGATATTCGTTCAAATAACGTTGAAGTTTTGGAGAAATTTCTTCTTTCGCAATTGATTTTACAGAACCATTCATTCGGCTAAACCAATATTTATTATCCAATTTTATATATGATTTTGCACCTAAAATGCTTTTAAAAGCAAGATCCCCAAGCAGTAAAACCTTTTCAAATTCAGATTTTTCATTGGTCATATAATCCCAATACATTTCAGAAGTCATTCCAACCATCGGACTTTTATCTATTGTTGCTTCATACAAATCTTTACCATTTTGATAAGCTGCTGCAACATTTTTAAATTCGATTCCAAAATCATCACAAGCCTTCTGATAACCTGTAAAAGAACCCGAATATTTCTCGAAATTATCTATAAAAACTCTATAAATACAATAATGTGAAATATCAATCAAAACTTTTTTAGAATCATCTAAAAAACCGTTTATCAACTGTATCGGAAAGTTATAATATTCGTAGGAACTCATAATTGTTTGATTGTCTTAAATGTGGTGTTAATTCATCGACTAAGATAAGATAGTTTTTATTATTCTTAAAATGATAAGTATCAAAAAACTTCAAAATTTAATAGGTTAGATTTTTAAAGGGGTAAAACTTCAATTCCTAATTTCTTCCTAAATCTTCTTTGTCCTTTGTCTCAAAATAATAAACAAATGAAATTTTTCTTAACAATAATTACAAGCACTTTCTTAACAATTACTACGATAGCTCAGACGAAAAATGATTCAATTATCACCATTCAACCTCAACAAAAAACATTAAAACCTAAAGTTGAACATGCAGAACCTCTCTATACAGATTTGATGCGTGATTTGGGCGCACGAAAAGGAGAAGCTGAGATAAATGTAGGATTTGGAGTGACCTCAAAAAAAGGATATAATGAATATAATGGTTTTATTGAGTATGAATGGGCTGTTGCAGATCGTTTGGGATTGGAGGTTGAAGTACCTTTTTCTTTTAATCACAAAAGCGATAATAACGATGGCTCTATTTATGTTCCGAACAATAAAATTGAAGGTTTAAAATTAGCAACTCAATATACTTTTTTAGTAAATGAAAAACAAAAAATGTCTTTGGCTGTAGCTTATGTTCATGAATTTGAGTTTAATAATTTTAAAGAATTAGGACATCAAGGTTCTGTATTTACGGGTATGAAAATGAATCCTGTTTTTATTGGAGCAAAGAATTTTAAAAATTTCAACACGTTAATCTATACAGGTCCTATTTTTGAACATCATTATAAAGAGCAAAAAGTAGATGTTGGAGCAACTATAAATGCAAGTATGATGTATGTTTTACCAAATTCGAAAAACTTTATTGGACTTGAAAATAATATGGATATTGACCGCGATGGATTTCATTATACTTTAAGACCTCAAATTAGATTGGCTATTCAACACAATTTAATGATTGGTTTGGTTACTGGAGTTTCTATCACCAAACATACAGGAACCAACCTTGATGTGATGACACGTATTATTTGGGAACCTTAGTTTTCTTAATAAAAAAACCTCCTTTAAAACTTTTTAAAGGAGATTTGTGGAGCTGGCGGGACTTAATATAAACATTAATAAACAACCACTTACCTATTTAAAATTAATAAAGAGGATGAATTAGGGGATAGATTTGTTAATTTAATTTAGAATTTAAGAAATCTTTAAGTTCAAATGTTGTAATTGCATATTGGCTTAATTGACTTAATATTAAAGTAGAATCAACTCTAAACTGAGACTTATTTTTTAAATATTTCTTTGTTGTATTTGCATCATCAATAATTAAATTCAAAAATTTAATTATAAACTCTATCTCGTATTTACCTCTAAATAATAACCAAGGAGATTTAGTAAAAAAAAGTGATTTATTTTGATTTAGATCTTCCTGCGTAACATCAATAGCGTTTGGAAATTTCGATTTAATAATTTCCAAATCATAAGTTGAATTTACTCTATCTAAAGAAATACTGAGAAATCCTTTTGGAAATTTATCATTTAGAGAAGCACCACAACTAATTCCTAATTGTTTTGCTTTATTCTTTATAGTAAAATACCAAAGATTGAATAATTCACTAGATTTATGAAATTCTTTTTGTAACTTTTCGAATAAGCTCATCAAAATTATATATTCTCTATCTGTTACATTTAAGAAGAATTCATTTTTCAAAATTTCAGAAATAACCTCACTTGAACAATAAAAATTTTCAATTGAATAACCACATGTTACATAAAGATTAGGTAATTCTACCTTTTCATCAAAATCTGAATCTATAAAAAATAATGTATTATAATCAGGATATTTCCTTAAAATTTTTTTATTACTTTCTATTACATTCATTTTATTACCACAAATTATTGGATTATAATTTTTTTTAAAATGATTTATTCTTGTGTAATAGTATTGTGAATCTCTTCCTTCAAAAAAACAAATACAATTATCTTCATTATTACCAATACTTAAAACAAATTTATGAAATGTAGATATTGGATCTTTAGTTCTGCTTAAAAGTCTTTTAGGATCCATTAATTAAATTTTATATAATTAATTAAACCATATGCATAATCCTCTAAATCATTATCATATATAAAAGGTGAATGTGTTACCGTAAATAAAAAATCACATTTATTTGATTTTACGATATCAGGTAATAATCTAGATTGCCAGATAATTGAAAGTGATAATTCAGGTTCATCTAATAGAATATAAAAAGATTTTTCTAAGTCTAAATAAATTTTAGAGAATAATGAAACTATTTGTTTTTCTCCAGAAGATAACTGGTCTAGTTCAATTATATCATCTGAATTTTCTCTAACAATTTTTAGACTAATAGAACTCTCATCATAGTCAAATTTTTTAAAATTCAAATAGTTATTACACGTTTCCGCAAAATTCTTTATTGCAAGATCAAGTGTTTCTTGTTCATTATATAGATCTATTAATTTATCAATAAAATATAGCAACCCTTTATTAGATTTATCTCCTGATTCAATATATTGAGTAATTTTAATTTTATCCTCCTTATTTATCGAATCCTCAACCCTATTTAATATAATTTCTAATTTATTTTTATCAAATCTATTTTTAACTCTATAATTTTTGAACTCATTAGATAAATGACCTAAAAGATCTCCTGTAATTTTAGAAAAACCAACTAATGATTTTGATCTAATTTCCTCTGTAAGATTATTAATTCTATCTTTAACATCATCCATCCCAAATTTTAGATTATCATCAAATTTTTCAGATTCATCTTCTATTTCATCTTCCCAATAAAACCTTTCTATTGAATCCTTTCTTAATCTATTAAGTTGAGATTCTATTCTTCTATAAGTGGGAAAATATAAAATTTTTGAACTAACATTTTTTTCTAAAATTTCTAAAATATTATTAAAGTCCGCTGATTTCTGCTCTACTATAAAATATTTAACATTATCATAAATATATTTATTAGGAGCTTTTACTTTAAAATTTATTTTATTTAAATAATCAACAACCTCTATTCTTTTTTCAAAGTCTGAATATTTCTTGTTATAAATAATTTCATTTAAAGATTGAAGATCAGGTTTCTTTAATGTTTCACCTAGCAATTCATAAAATCTATTTTCTTGATTTTTATTTCTTCCATTTAAATAAAACTCTAAATCAATCTTATTAAATTTTATTATTTTTTTAGAATCGAATGTCAATTCAATAGAATCAAAAACAATATCATTTAATTTTTCGAATTTTTTTTCTAATAAATAATATAATGCATTAAGAATTGTAGTTTTTCCTAAACCATTTTCACCTATTAATATTTTATATTTTTCATCGAATTTTAAATCAACATCTAAGTATCCAAATAGTTTTTCTATCTTAAATCCAGCTATGTTTAATTTATTCATATTATTGTTTTGTTCAAATATATAATAAAATAAACTTTATAACACCCCTCCCTCCGTATCCGCTTAAATAGCCCTCCCTCCCTCTAAGTGTATAAAGGCACTGCATGTTGCTTCAAAAATTTTTTTAAATTTTTTGTGATTTATAATTCTTAAATGCAGAAAAAGTTAGTCTATTAACCAAAATAATAATTTTTATAATAAAAATTATTATCACGAAAGTTAACATTATTAAATTCAATATATTACTTAAAAACAGTAAGTTAGTATTAATTTGAAGAGTGTCATTAATTGTTGTTATTTTATCAAAATATAACATTTTGAATACTATATTTATCGTCAAAATGTAACGTATTGAGTTTAGAAATAAAATTCATTATTTTTACAGTATAGAACTATTGATAAATTATGATAATCAACAACCAAACTACAACCTTAATCGATGAAATATTAGCTAATACTACGACCTCATCTGTAGTTAAAATTTGCACTAACAATTACACATTTAATGCTTTGTACGATTTATTAAAAATATTTAAAGAATGTGCAAGTGTTGATGTTATAATTAACAAAGATGATTTCGATCGATTGAGTAATAGGGAAAGTTATGTTCGTGATTTATCAGAAAATTCAACCAATAATAAACTACAGACGTATTATCGTATCAATACAATTATAGCAGAATCAGATCAATTCAATATTAGAAAGGGAGTAGCAGGAAATAGTTTTATTATTATTGATGATAAACTTTACCAATTTGCTCCTAATCCTCTTAATGAACCAACTCTTGGTATCATTAAAGATGGTAAGCCGTACATGATTTTTGAAATGGACGATTCACAGAATTCGTTTAAAGATGTATTTGAACAGTTCTGGGAAAATGCAATTGATTGTAAAGAAGATATAATCAAAATGTACAAACAAGCTGTTCCATTAAAATCACCTGAAGAAATTTATAAATTCAGTATTTCGAGAATATTTCAGAATAAAACAACGGACGACATTAATGAAGAGCGTTTAGTTAAAACAGGTTTTAAATCTTCTGTGGTTTGGAATAAATTATTTAATTTCCAAAAAGATGCTGTTTTAGGAGCCATTGACAAAATTGAAAGATACAATGGATGTATTATTGCTGATTCAGTTGGTTTAGGTAAAACGTTTGAAGCTTTAGCTATCATCAAATATTACGAACTACGTAATGATCGTGTTTTAGTTTTAGCTCCAAAAAAACTAAGAGATAACTGGGTAACATATCGTTTGAATGATAAAAGGAACATTCTAGTACAGGATAGACTAAATTTTGATGTGTTAAACCATACAGATTTATCTCGTGAAAGTGGTTTATCAGGTGATATCAATTTAGAAATGGTGAATTGGGGTAATTATGATTTAATCGTAATTGATGAATCACATAATTTCAGAAACAACAATCCTTCTAAAAAACGTATTTCACGTTATGAAAAATTAATGCGAGATGTAATCCAATCTGGTGTTCGTACTAAAGTACTATTATTATCTGCTACACCTGTAAATACACGCCTTAATGACCTTAAAAATCAATTATCTTTCATTACTGAGTCTAACGATCAAGCTTTAATAAATGAAGGAATATCAAGTATAGAATTAACATT
The DNA here is from genome assembly GCF_002333005.1 of Empedobacter sp. UBA2044. Taxonomy (NCBI): domain Bacteria; kingdom Pseudomonadati; phylum Bacteroidota; class Flavobacteriia; order Flavobacteriales; family Weeksellaceae; genus Empedobacter; species Empedobacter sp. UBA2044. Next base: position 11,066 of record NZ_DDBA01000002.1, on the reverse strand, counting down.
AAGACAAGCTCAAACAAAATTTAATAACTGGGTAAAGCAAGCAAACCCAACTCGTGAAGATTTAATCAATAAGTTGGATGGTGATTACTTTAAGCTATTAGATTTATTCACCATTTCAAGATCAAGAAAACACATCGAGAAATACTATGATGTGGCTGATATAGGGAAATTTCCAACTCGATTAAAGCCTATTTCGGTTTATTCAGATTTTGATAAAGAAAATAAAGACTTCTCGATATCATACCTAAATGATTATTTAGAATCTTTGAATTTAAAATTCTATTCACCAATGTTTTTTGTTTTCGAACATAAACGTAAGGCTTATGCTGAGTTATATGATACAGAAACTAAAACAGGGGCTGTTTTCTCTCAATTAGATCGTGAAGAGAGTATTATTACTTTAATGCGTGTAAATCTTCTAAAACGTTTAGAATCTTCAATCCATTCATTTTGTTTAACATTAGAAAAGATTCTTCATACCATCGACTCCTTAGATCAAAAAATAAAGAATCATAAAGAATTTTCAAATGATATTGATGTTTTAGATTTTGACTTTGATGATCAAGCTTATTCTGATATGGTTTTAGGAGGAAAAGTTAAAGTACTAATCCAAGATATGGACTTAGTTAAATTCAACGAGTTTTTAAAATCAGATCGTGAAATTATTATTGAGTTACTTGCAAAATGTAAAGTTGTAACTACTGATAGAGATCAAAAATTAATAGACCTTGTTGGATTAATTCAAAATAAAATTCAAAATCCTTTAAATCCAAATAATAAAAAAGTTATCATTTTTTCTGCTTTTGCAGATACCGCAAATTACTTGTACGAAAACTGTGCTGACCTATTCCTTAAAGAATATGGGATTCATTCAGCATTAGTTACAGGTAGTGGTACAAATTATACCAATTTAAAAGAAGTTAAAACGGATCTTCAAAACATCTTAATTAACTTCTCTCCAATGTCTAAATCTCGTAAAGAAGTATTTCCTGAGGCAACAAAGGAGATTGACTTATTATTCTGTACAGACTGTATTTCAGAAGGTCAAAACCTTCAAGATTGTGATTACTTAGTGAATTATGATATTCATTGGAATCCTGTTCGTATCATTCAACGTTTTGGACGTATCGATCGTATTGGTTCTCAAAATGATCAAATACAGTTAGTAAACTTTTATCCTCATATCGAATTAGATCAATACATAGATCTTATACAACGAGTTAAAGGTAGAATGCAGATTTTAGATATCTCTGCAACTGGTGATGACAATGTAATTGATGATCGTGAAAACCAACCAAAAGAACTGGATTATCGTAAAAAACAATTAGAAAAAATGAAAGACTCGGTTGTAGATTTAGAAGATTTAGATGGTGGTATTTCAATTTCAGATTTAACGTTCAATGATTTTAAAGTTGATGCAGATCGGATAAAAGATACAGAATTAAAAACGTTTGAAAATTATCCAAGTGGTCTTTTTTCACTGGTTACTAATAATATTGTTGACCAACCTCAAGGGGTATTATTCTGTTTGAAAGATTTAGATGAAAATAATTTTGAAGACAAATTAAAGAATAATCTAATACATCCTTACAGCTTAGTTTATATCACTAATGATGGCGAGATTAATGTGCCAATGCGAATGGGAAAACGTGCATTAGACTTATTTAAAAAATTGTCTTACGGAAAAATCACAATAGAAGAAGAGCAATTAAAAGCATTCAACCTAAAAACAAAGTCTGGTAAGTTTATGAACCAATATGTTGATTTATTAGATTTGGTGAAGAAGCATTTATCTGGTGAAGAAAAAATAGTTGAACTACAATCTATTTTTAATCCAGAAGGTTCTATTATAGGAAAGTCTTCAGGTGATTTTAATTATGAAGTGATTAGTTATTTAATTGTATCGTAATGAATAATCTTATTAACTTATTTCAATTTCCTGAAAAAATGGTAATTGATATTCCTGTTACAAAGCTCTCTTTAAAAAACAACGAGAATTGCACGTTAAGCGAACGTAAATTATTAGATGGTGCAAATATACAAAGTATTAGAATTAAGGCTTTAATTAAGCAGGAGACAGCGAACATCCAACATTATCAATCATCAGAGGAATCTTATGTTGAGGTTTATGTGATTGAAGTGATTCTTCAAAAAGATCAATATACTAAAATATATAAACAAATTAGCCATTTATTACACAAGCTAATTCCACATCATTGTATAATAAGTTTAGTAAGTGATGAAAATGAATTACGAAATGTAAGTTTAGCAACTAAATCAATTAGTAAAAACTCGAATGCTTTACGTGTTATTCAAAATGAATATTATTCCAACCATTTAGATTTTTTTAATGTTGACTTCGTTGAAGCACTGGATTTTAAAAAGGCTAATAAACACGACTTAAAAGCATTTTATGGGTATTATTTACAAGTAGTTCAGAATTATAATTTACAGGATCTTACTGATGAGTATAAACTAAGAAACTATGAAGTAACTGAACAGATGTTACTGGTACAAGAACAAATACAAGCATTAGAATACAAGATTAAATCAGCAAAGAAAGCTTTAGCTACAGCCACTCAAATGAATGAGAAAGTGCGAATTAATTCCGATATTCACCAACTGAAAAATAACATACAAGAACTAAAAAATAAACTGAACTAAAATGGAAAGAATCAACGAATTAACTTCTGAAAATATTGTGCAACAGAATATCGAAAGATTAAAAGAAATCTTTCCTACTGCATTTAGTGAAGGAAAATTAGTCGTAGAAGAGCTACAAGCTTTGGTGGGAGAATATATCCAAAAGGAGAAAGAATTCTACCAAATGACTTGGGCAGGAAAAACACAAGCGCAAAGAGAAGCAAATAAAGTTTCTACTGGTACACTAAGACCAAATAAAGCGGATAGTAAAGACTGGGAAACAACAGGTAATATTTTTATTGAAGGGGATAATTTTGAGGTGTTAAAATTGTTGCAAAAAACCTACAGCAACCAAATAAAAATGATCTACATCGATCCACCTTACAACACAGGAAAGGATTTTGTGTACAAAGACAATTACAAAGATAATTTATCTAATTATTTAGAGCTAACAGGACAAACCGACGAAGAAGGTAAAAAAACATCTACCAATACAGATAGTGATGGTCGTTTCCACAGCAATTGGTTAAATATGATGTACCCTCGTTTAAAATTAGCTCGTAATTTATTAGCAGATGATGGTGTTATTTTTATATCGATTGATGATAACGAACAAGCTAATCTTAAAAAGCTTTGTGATGAGATTTTTGGAGAGGAAAATTTTGTTGCGTGTATTAACTGGCGCAAAACATTTAATCAATCTAATATTGGCAATATTGCGAAAGTCAAAGAATATATATTACTATATACTAAAAATATAAATTTATTGAAATTAGGTAGAATTCCATTATCTAATGAAGCATTAAAAGAATATAGATATTCTGATGAAAAAGGGAAATTCGCTAGAACTAGGTTAATGCATACGACTCGTGGTCGTCATAAATATTCTATTTTATCACCAAATAACGTTTTATTAGAAGGAACTTGGATGGTTAAAAAGGAGGATTTGGAAGAAATGATTAAAAATAATGAAGTTTATTGGGCGAAAGATGGAGATGGTTATCCGAATGGTAAAGTTTATTTAGATAATGAAAAAGGGCAAATATCAAATGATTTTTTAGGTAAGGAATTTGGATCTAATCAACAAGCAAGTCTTGATTTAGATAAACTAATGGAAGGTAGATTTTTCGATTTTCCAAAACCAATATCTTTAATCACACATTTTATCCGACTTGCTAATGATAAAACATTATATGTACTAGATTTCTTTTCAGGATCAGGAACTACAGCACACGCTGTAATGTCACTTAATGCTGAAGATGGTGGTAATAGAAAATGTATTTCGGTGCAATTACCTGAACCAACAGATGAGAAATCTGAAGCGTATAAAGCAGGTTATAAAACCATTGCAGAAATCACTAAAGAACGTATTCGTAGAGCTGGGGAATTAATTAAACAAGAAAATAAGGATAAAGAAAACATCGACAAATTAGATGTTGGATTCCGTGCGTTTAAATTAGATAGCTCCAATATTCGTGCTTGGGATACTTCTGTTGATCAATTCGAAGATCAATTAGATCTATTCTTAGAAAACAATGGCGATAGCATTAAAAACGATCGTACAGAAGAGGATGTATTATTCGAAATATTACTTAAATATGGTTTAGAATTAACGTTACCTATCCAAGAGAAAACAATTGCGAATTGTAAGGTATATAACATTGGTTTTGGTGCGATGTACATTTGTTTAGCTGATCATATTACTGTAGAAGTTGCCAATGGTATTGCAGAATGGCACAAAGAATCGGTAGACGAAAAACCAGCTGTAATTTTTAAAGATGCAGGTTTCGCTAACGATGCCGATAAAACAAATACAGTTCAAACTCTACGTCAAGCAGGAATTGAAAATGTAAAATCAATCTAATTATGGAGAGTTTAAAAGAATTGATGTTACAATTAAATTCTACAGATGAATGTAACAAAATAGAAGCTAAAAGGGCTTCAGAGGTAGGGAAATCTATTATGGAAACTGTCTGTTCTTTTAGTAACGAACCTAATTTAGGTGGAGGTTATTTACTTCTGGGTGTAGAAAAAGAAGAAACTTCAGAGAGTTTATTTCCAGAATATGTAGTGACTGGTATTCCTACTGATTCTCTTGATCAGATTCAAATTAACTTGAGTTCTCAATGCTCAGAAATATTTAATATTCCTGTTAGACCATTAATTAAGGTTGAAAATATTAATGGTAAAAATGCTATTGTTGTTTTTGTGGAAGAATTATCACAAGAACAAAAACCATTGTATATCAAGAGTAAAGGTTTACCGCAAGGGGCATATAGACGAATAGGTTCAGCAGACTTAAAAGGAACTGAGGACGATATGGTTTTATACTATAATAGTCAGGATTCATTTGATAAATCAATAGTAAAAGATGCTGAATTAGATGATTTATCAGATGATGCTATTGCTCTTTATAGGAAATATAGAAAGTCTGTAAATCCTTCTGCTGAAGAATTAGAATACAATGATATAGAGTTATTAAGATCCATTCATGCAATAAAAAAAGATAAACAAGATTATTTTATAACTTACACAGGCTTATTAACATTTGGGAGTAGAATGGCTCTTAGAAGACTTCTACCAATGGTAAGAGTAGATTATATAAGAGTTTCATCTAACGAATGGGTTAAAGATGCTGACAACCGTTTTTCTTCTACATTAGATATGCGTGGATCTTTACTAGAATTAGTTCAACGTATTATACATACAATAAGTGATGATTTACCTAAAGGTTTTGAATTGACTGATGAAAATATTCAAGCAAAAAATATGGGATTACCCTTACGTGTTTTACGTGAAGCTGTTGTTAATGCTTTAATTCATAGATCTTATAGAGAAAATAGTCCAATTCAAATTATTCGATATCCAAATAGAATAGAAATTACTAATCCTGGATTTTCTTTAAAATCTGAAGATCAATTAGGTGAACCAGGATCTATAAATCGAAATCCTTATATATCTGCAATTTTTCATGAAACTAATTTAGCAGAAACTAAAGGTTCTGGTATTAGAACAATGAGAAGGTTGATGGAAAGTGTATCTATGATGCCTCCTACATTTGAAAGTGATAGAGAGAATAATAAATTTACAGTAAGGTTGTTACTGCACCACCTATTAAATGAAAATGATCTTGAATGGTTAACAAAATTTGATTCATTTCAGTTAACAGATAATCAAAAAAGAATACTAATTTTTGTCAGAGAATTAGGAGCTGTTGATAATTCCTCTGCTCGACAAATTAATGGATCTGAATCTAATATTACCAACGCAGAACTAAGAAAACTTAGAGAATTAGGGCTTTTAGAACAGAAAGGAAGATTTAAATTTACGTACTATATTCCTACAGATTTACTAAGAGATACTTATTCAGATTCTGCTGAAATTGTTGAGAATAATATTGCTGATACTACTACACTACCTAATGATCTTAGTGCACTACCTAATGATCTTAGTGCACTACCTGTAGATCTTAATACACTAGCTGAAGAACAAATTCAAGAATTAATTGATATTATTAAAAGGATAAAAAATCTTCCTAAAAGAGTTAATGATAAAACTATAATTCAAGATATTATAAAAGATTTATGCTTAATACATGAATTTAGTATTAATGATTTAGTAAAAATAATAGGAAAATCAGAAAAACATATTCTTAGAGATTTTGTAAAACCTTTGATCGATAAGAAGATCATTAATTATAAATATCCAGAAATGATTAATCATCCTGATCAGGCATATAGAACCATTAATAAAATAGATTAATCTAAAATTATGAAAATACAATTCGAAAGTAATTTAGATTACCAACAAGAGGCAATAGAAGCTGTAATAGATGTGTTTAAAGGACAAGAAAAATTACAGTCTAATTTTACAGTTTTAGCGCCTACAGATCAGTCTTTAGCCTATGATGCAGATTTAGGTTATGCAAATAAATTAAGTTTATTAGAGAAACAATTGGTCGAAAATACACAAGCCATACAATTACGCAATGGTTTACGTATTTCTAAACCTCAAGATATCGATCGTAACGATTTACAATATTCTATAGAAATGGAAACTGGTACGGGTAAAACCTATGTTTTTACCAAGTCTATTTTTGAGATGAATAAACGTTACGGTTTCAAGAAATTTATCATTGTTGTACCTTCAGTTTCTATACGTGAAGGAATCAACAAATCCTTGCAATTAACAGACGAGCATTTCAAAAAAGTTTTTGAAAATGTTCCTTATAAATATTTCATATACGATAGTTCCAATTTAAGTCAAGTTCGTGATTTTGCAACATCTGATCAGATTCGAATTATGATTATCAATGTCCAAGCTTTTGCTCAGGATATGGATACAGAAAAAGCAACTAAACGTATTTTACTAGAGTACAATGATAAATTAGGTGCTACACCAATTAATTTGCTACAAGAAACGAATCCTGTTGTTATTGTAGATGAACCTCAATCTACAATGAGTTCAGCTTTACAGAAAAAATCAATTAAGAATTTAAATCCTTTAGCTGTATTTCGCTTTTCGGCAACGCATAAAGAGAAAATTAATTTGTTGTACAAATTTGATGCAGTCGATGCTTACAACGATAACAAAGTAAAGAAGATTGAAGTTGCATCGATTACAACTAAAAACGAGGTAAGTGATGGTGCTTTTATCCAATGTGTGAGTATTACAAATAAAAGTAGCATTAAGGCTAAACTAATCATAGATATCAAGGGAAGAAATGGTAAGGTAGATCGTAAAGCCAAAGATATTAAGTTAGGAGATGATTTATATGAAATCACTAAACTAGATCAATACTTTGGTTTTATCGTTAGAGAAATAAATACAGAACCAGAATATGTAGAGTTTTCTAACGGTCAATTAATCCAAACAGGGGATGTTGTAGGAGGTGTTAATGATCGAGAAATTAAACGTAAGTTAATTGCTAAAACGATAGAAGAGCATTTAGATAAAGAAGTGAAGCTAAATCCTAAAGGGATAAAAGTTTTAAGTTTATTCTTTATTGATACAGTTGCTAAATATCGTCAATACGACGAGGAAGGGAATCCTTCAAATGGAGATTATGCACAGATATTTGAAGAAGAATATGAGCGTATCATCCAATTACCTAAATACAAATTATCCTTATTTAAGGAAGTTAAAGAAGTAGACACGATTGTGTCTGATGTGCATACAGGGTATTTTTCTTCAGATAAAAAAAGTAAAAAATCAAATTCAAAAGATAAATACGAATACTTTAAAGATACTTCAGGATCAGTAAAGGCAGATGAAGATACCTATCAATTGATCATGAAGGATAAAGAACGCTTATTGAGCTTTGATACTCCTGTACGCTTTATCTTTTCTCATACAGCATTAAAAGAAGGTTGGGATAATCCTAATGTTTTTCAAATCTGTTTATTAAAAGAAATGGGAGCTTCTGAGATACGAAGAAGACAAGAAATAGGACGTGGTTTACGTATTGCTGTCGATCAAACAGGAAACCGTGTTTACGGTGAAAATGTGAATATACTTACAACTATTGTTAACGAAAGTTTCGTTGATTTTGTTGAAGGATATCAAAAAGAATTAACAGAAGATACAGGAATTAAATTTGGCTTCTTAGCGATCGAATCATTTAATACGATTGCAAATGGCTCAGATGAAAATGATGAACCAATCTATTTGGGACAAGAAGAATCAGAAAAACTATTCAAACACTTTATTGAACAAGGTTATGTTGATAAAAAAGGAAAGATTCAAGATACTTTAAAAATTGCGATAAAAGAAAATACAGTTGATTTAGGACAAGAATTTTCAGTTGAAGTTACGAAACAAATTATCAATAGAATTAAGGAAGTGGCAGGTAGTTTGGAAATTAAGAACAATGCTGAAAAAGTACATGTAAAATTAAACAAACAAGTATATCTATCTGAAGAATTTAAAAATTTATGGGATTCTATCAAGTATAAAACGGTATATAAAGTTGAGTTTGATTCGAATGAACTGATCCAAAAATGTATTGATTCTATTAACAATAATGTTCGTAATGAGCGTGCTAAAATTGAACATACGAAAGCTAAATTAAATTTGGATAAAGGTGGTGTTTCTGCTGACGGTCAGGTTAAAAACTATGTAGAGCATTTGGAAAACCAAGTAAATCATCTTCCTGATATTATTACTTATTTACAAAATGAGACAGATTTAACTCGTAAATCAATCATTAGTTTATTAAAAGGTTTAGAACCAAGAGTAATCAATTATTTCAAATCAAATCCTCAAGCATTTATCGAAAGCTGTATCGAGGTAATTAATCTTCAAAAACGATTGTTTATCGTAGATGGTATTAAATATGAGAAAATTGGTGAAGAAGCTTATTATGATCAAAAGTTAATTGAAGAAGATGATTTAGTTGGTTATTTAAGTAAATATCTTGTTGAATCTACGAAATCAGTTTATGAAGAAACCTTATGTGATTCTGATGTTGAAGTAAATTTAGCACAAGAATTTGAAACAAGTGATAATATCTCTCTTTACACTAAATTACCAAGTTGGTTTAAAGTGCCAACTCCTTTAGGAACATATAATCCTGACTGGGCTATTATGTATAATAAGGGAAATGGTGATCAATTGTATTTCGTAACGGAATCTAAAGGAACTTTATTTGATGAAGCTTTACGACCAATTGAAAAAGGAAAAATTATCTGTGGTAAAGCACATTTTGAAACTATTGGTAGCCGAATGATTGTAGCTACAAATATGGATGATGTAAATGATCAAGTGTAATAAAATATTTTAAATAATAATCATATAAACCTCAATCAATAATTTGGTTGAGGTTTTATATTTTACAAAAGATGCTTTACAGTTAGAAACTTACTGTTTATAATGTTTACAAGCGATTTTACAAACATATTATGGTAAGCCTTTTATTTTAATAATTGGTTTAATCTTAAATAAATTACTAAACTCTTCTAACATAATAGCCTTAACCTGTTCTGCATATTTAGAAGGAACCATTAAACAATCATGTATTGTTATTATTTCAATACCTCTTATACTTTTCTTTACTCTTTTAGAAATCTTATAAAGTATCAAGGTAGCTTCAAGATGGAATAAATAATGAGCTAAAAGTTCGTTACAGTCAAATTTTGGAGGGCATTGGTATTGATCAACCCAAAAATTATTATTCTTCATTTGAAATACATAATAATAGAAATTTGGAAATGTTGATTCAATTATATTTTCAATACTAGGTTTTGATCCATTTTTACAAAAGAAGAAGCTTAAGATTTCAATCTTATTTAACAAAGGAAAAAGTCGATAAAAACGATCTTCTTCCAAAGCTATAAGCATGACCTTAAGTTCAGCCTTTAGGAGTTCCACTGTTCCTAATTCTATCATTCTAGAGTTAAGTTTATTAAATAGCAATTGATATTTTTTAAGATGATCATCACCATAAAACTCTACTTTTTGTATAATACTCATTATAAATAGATAAGGAATACAAGAGCCAACATCAATTTCGACAAATTCTTCGTTTTTATTATTACGTATTAACTTCCTATGTTTAGAAGACATAATAGTAAAATTCGTATGTAATCTTCCGTCTTTTTCTGTATTTAGACTCATCCATTTTTTGCCATTATGATAATCGATCAATCCAAGGATAGAGTTGTATTCAGTTACAATTTTTGAGCTGTCTATTTGGGTTGAAAGACCACTAAAGTCGATACTAAACTTATTTAAGAAATCATTCTTCAAAGCGATCAATTCACGATTAATAATAGAACTAGAAACTTTTGGTTGATAAACTTCGTTCATGTGTTTATAAATAGATTTCCTTGTTATATCTATAAGATTAAACTGGTCGTTTATCAAATTATAATTCAAACAATAACTAAAAGATTTCCCTTTTTCATATTTCATACGAAATAAAATGTTATCATAATTAGAGTGTTTATTTGTTAAGAAGTCCATAATATTATTGTAGTTACGTTCAATTTTAACCAGAATGGTTGATGGAAGCTCGATGTAAAAATCATTTTTACACAATCTTCCTTCCTTAAAATATGTAGATCTTTCCGCTTCATTTAAGGCATTTAATTTAAACATAGTTGAACGAAATATCATAAACAGAATATAGTTGATGGATTCAATTTTTAGTATCTTTAAATCGGATTTATATGTCTTTAATTGACCTGTTATGTTGTCATAATATTGATTGTTTGCCATTAATATTATTTTCTGAACATCAAGTGATGTTGGAAGAATTATTTTTTTCATACAGTGAAGTGAAAGGCTCCATAACAGAGCCTTTGTTTAAATAATTAATAAAGATTTTTTGAACATAAGTTTCCCTGTCCAGTATATCAATTTTGATATTGGATAAATTTTTTATTGATAAAAATATTTGGAAATAGGACTGTCTCTTAAAGTGT
>NZ_DDBA01000021.1:0-25007 GCF_002333005.1 Empedobacter sp. UBA2044 | reverse complement strand
TTAACAAGGGGAAGATTACACCCAAATAAATATCTGACCATAATAAGGAAATATTCAAAATTATATTTATCATCATTTTTAGAGAAGATAACAATTGAATCAGAGAAGTTAACGATATACACTTCAGTATCACTATAGCATCCATCAAGATGAGTACTATAATTTGTTTTTTCTATACTTTTTTTGAATTTGTTAATAGAGGTTAATCTAGAATAAATTTCATCATGAGTATTTCTCATAATACTATCTTTGAAACCTAATATATCTAAAAAAGCTACAAAACGAAAATCAGTTGTTTTCCAATTTGTTTTTATTGTATTAGTCATTAAATCTTGATTTTATTTACTTTTAAAATAGTTAATAATATTTTTTTTTACACTCAAATATACCAAAAAATCACAATCAAACCCCTTATTGTAAAACTACAATCCTACAAATTTTCTCCCACTTTTGCTCGTGTTTTCTTTTACTAATTGTCAAAAAAGAATATATAAATAACGTTGCATAACCCAAAAAGCTCCTGAGAGGAGCTTTTTTTGTGGAGTATATACTATTTTAAAAACTAAGGTTTTCACTACTTCGCATTCTACGTAAGCATAAAAAAAAGCAGTAATCATATAAAATACTGCTTATATAGCTTAAAACTAAACTTCGATAACTCCATAAGAATTAAAAGCTAACTTCGGTTCCGTTCAACAGGCTTCCATCTCATGCCCTCTGGGCAAGACGAAAGCTTAGTTATTGTGCGACGTTTTTATTCTAAACAGATGTGTTTTAACTTACCCGAGTCCTCGGTTGATTATAAATAGGTGTGTTTTACCTTATCCGAGTCCTTGGTTGATAACAAAGAAATTTATTTTTAACTATAATTAGTGAGTTTTAGACGAATTAAAACGTTTATTTTTGGCGTAATATTAATTGAGACTTTCTAAAAAATGAAAAAACTATTTTTATTGACAACATTCTTTATGGTGTCAGCACTTTTTGCTCAACAAGCGACTAATACGTTAGAAGGCGTTTTTACAACAAAAGCAAAAGATGAATTATATAATCCATTGAAATTTGATGGAAAAGGAAGAGTAACAATCGGTGAATTTGATGAGGTTGGTTACGAATTTACAGAACGCAATGATTCGGTTATAATATTTGTCGAAAAAACGGTTTTTATCTTCAAAAAAGAGAAAAATCAATTAAAAGGAATTTCAGATTGGGTGGATAAAAAAGTGTATAAATCAAATTTGAAATCTTTCGAAAATAAACCTCAATCAGATTCTAAATTAGCACAACGTGCAAATTGGATGGCAGAGAATTATGATATTAATTTTAAAAATAATGCAACCTATTTGTTTGATTTTGATGAAGAAAGTTTAACTAAAAAATTAAAAGAAAATGAAGCTGCAAATGCAAAACTGTGTAAAGAAGGTTTTGATGAAAGTTGTAAAGTAGTTTTTGCCTATAAATTTGCTGAACAATCTGGTGGTGTTTTCGAAACATTAAGTGCAACAGAAGAGTTGAAATTAAAACCAAATAAAGAGTTACAGCAATTAGCACAACGTGTGATTGATTTAGGAAATCCAGATGGATACGGATTATTTTATACGTATTACTATTTTACAGGAGAAAAGGAAAAAGCGGAAGAGTTTTTACAAAAAGGATTAGATTTAGGATCTAAGTATTGTACAGAGATTTCATTAAATTCTGCTTTAAGTGAATTTGGAGAAGGCTTACAATCGGAAGTAGAAGAATCAGAAGATTAATTCGAACAAATTATCATATAAAATAAAAGCTCAACATTAGTTGAGCTTTTTGTTATTTAGTCAATAAATATTTTGCAACAGCATGATAAGCTGGTAACGAATACGGGTCGTTCGCACTATTCGATGCAACCGGATTGGAAGCAAATCGCACAATAACCATTTCCGCTTTTGGATCAACATAGATCGCTTGACCATGAACGCCACGCGCCATAAATGCTTGATGCTCATTATTGGTTACCCACCACATATCTTTGTAGCTCCAGCCTTTTAGAAGTTTATAATCTGCCTTTGCAAAAGCTTTTTGATTTCCTCCTTTTTTTATTTCGTCAACCAATTTTTTAGGCAAAATTTGATGATTATTAAAGTAACCATTGTTTCTTATCATTTCTCCAAACATTGCCAAATCTCTAAGGTTTGCATTAAATCCACCTCCTGCAAAAGCAATTCCAGCACCATCAATCTGGTAATATCCATCAAAGTTAGTTCCCAACGGTTGCCAAAATTTTTCAGATAGAATTTGAGCCAAAGGTTTATTCAATACTTTTGTAATAATCCAACCCATCACATCAGTATTCACTGTTTTATAACCAAAAGCTTCGCCATGTTTACCATTTTTCTTGACTGTTTTTAGATAATCATAATAATTTGTAGGTCCATTATAATTAGCAGGTTTAGGAAAAGGATTTCCAGCAGCCGAAAAAGCCCACACTTCTGCATTCGGATCGCTGTAATCTTCACTATACTGTAAAGCTGTGGTCATGTCCAAAACTTGACGAATCGTAGCATCACCAAAAGCTGAGGTTTTCAATTCAGGAATATAATCACTACATTTTTTATTCTCATCTAGAATACCTTCGGCAACTAACATTCCGCCCAATGTACCCGTTAAGGTTTTACTAACCGACATCAAGGTATGAGTTCCGTTTTTGTTTAGTTCTCCAAAGTAATTCTCATAAACAATAGCGCCTTTGTGTAAAACAATAATTCCATCGGTATAATTTTTTTGCAAAGATTCTTTCCATGTCATAGTTTCTTTAGTTTCTAAAGGAGTAAAAGTCACATTATCGATAGATTGATCCAATTTAGTTGCCCAAGTATATCTGTTTTCTTGTGCCGAAGCAACATTTACAGTTGGGAAAAACTCGCGCATATGACAAACGCTGTAACGCAAAGCCGGAAAGTTAAAAAAGCTACCATCTATAGCGGACAAAATATCTTCTTTTGCAGGTGGAAACCCTTTCATCCAATTAAAATTCTTTGGATCCGATTGCTCTGCAGTCAAGAATTGTTGTCCATAATTCATTTGCGTCATCACTAAAATTAAACAAACTAATATTTTTTTCATAGTTGTACTATCTATTTGGTTGATAAATGAAGTAGAGGAGAAGCTTGCTTCTCAAATTTACGAAAACCATTTTAAACTTTATTTTATTAAAAATCGGTGAATTCGAAAGAATAATAAGGTCAAATAACAAGACGAATTCACCGACAAGTTTTGAAGTATTCGATTGATTAGATCTCAACTTCTCGTTCAGAATTTGTGCAATTACTATGAACGATATAATCGATTAGTTTTCCGTTTTCAAAACACAACATTAAATCTTCTTCATAAATTGATGTATGTGTCAATTGGTTAAATTGTAATAATTTTCCTTGTGAGATTTTAATGATTCCAGAATACCAGCTCGCAAAAACTTCTTCTCTTCTCGGAAACAAATAATTCAATTCAACTTCATCCAAACCATCCAAATATCCTCTGAAATTAATCAAAAACAATTCGTCATTTCTCATAATATCCTCTCCAGCATGTTGGCGAAGGTGGAGTAAAATAAGGTGGATGATTTAATTCTCTAAAATAATGATGTAATGGTTGTTCGGCTATAATATATTGTTGGTTGTCGATTAATAAAATTTCTCCTATTTGCGCGATCATTTTTTCTTATGGTTTATTCAAATGTAAAATAGCCATTCGAATAAATGAAAAATCAATAGTGCTAATTTATCAAAATAATAAAAATTGACCGACTAAAATAAATAGTTGAAAATTATTTTGTCTTTAAATGATAAATTCGTATTTATTATTTATTTAAGAGTTATTCTTTCACCTTGTTGAGGGAAAATATAATTGATGTTATATGGATTATCTTTTAACAATTCGTCTTTAATTTTTTGCTCATAATCATCTTTTGGCTTGATATGAGTAACGATAATTGTTAAACCTTTCAACCTACTTTTTCCAACTTCTTTCGCTAATTCGCCTAATTCTTCGTTCATTAATTTTGGGGTTAAATGACCAAATAATAATTTTTCGGGTTGAGAATTCGGAAAAGAAACTTCTAACATCATTGTTTTTAATTTTCCTGATTTAATTTTAGGTGAAATTGCTTTCCAAATAGTTGATAAGTTTTGAGTTTTTTCGATACGATCAGCTCCTGTATCACCAAAATATAAGACTGCATTTGAACCATTTTCGACTAATATTGCTGAACTTTTTAAAGGGTTTACATGACTCAATTCGTAAATAGTTCCTGTGAAATTAGTACCTTCTATTGTGAAAGGTATTCCTATTTCTGCGTATTTGTAGTAATATTTATTCAAAATTGGCGATTCACCTTCATTGGCAAAATTTGCCCAAGCATCATTGGTAAAATATTTATTTTTTAAAACTGAAATTGTTTCAGAAATACCATAAATAGGCTTGTTAGAATCTTCTGGAGAATTAATAATCATCCCAGAAAGATGATCCAAATGTCCATGTGAAATAAAATATCCTTTGATATAGTTTTTCAGAATTTTATTGTTTTGTTCTTCAAAAGTACCTTTCTCTATTGCTTTATTGATTCCAGAAAGAATTGTTCCTGCATCCAATGCTAAATAGCTGTTTGTTGTTTCTTCACCAATCAAATAAGATGAAAGATTGCTTTCATTGCTACCTCCATAAACACCAAGTGGAACAATCTGAATATTTTGTGCTGATGCAATCATCGAAATTCCGAATCCAATACTTAATAGATATTTTTTCATAAAAAGAATTTTAACAAAAATACAACTGAAAAGTATTATTAAACTAAAATATCCCCATAGTTTCTAAAAACTTTAGTATTTTCACATTTCTTTAAAAATTAACGCATAAAAATTAGTTAGAATGAAATCGAAATTATCTACTAAAATATTGAAAAATTATGCGACTCAACTGATGATGAAAAAAGCAATGTATGCAGCTGCAATTGCTTTATTGGCAACGAATGTTGATGCGCAAAAGAAACCTCTTGATTTGACTGTTTTTGATGAATGGCAATCAATCGGAATGAAAGAATTATCAAATAATGGTTCGTGGGTTGCTTATCAAGTATATGCACAAGAAAGCGATAATACATTGAACTTTTTTGGTTTGAAAACAGATAAAAATCTAAGTTTTCATCGTGGTGAACAAAGTGTTTTTACAGCAGATTCTAAATTTGCCGTTTTTAAAATTCGACCTTTTTACAAAGATTTGAAATTGGTTCGAATCAAAAAGAAAAAGGAACATGAAATTGCTAAAGATTCAATCGGAATATTAAATCTTGCAACAAATCAAGTCGAGAAATTACCAAATATAAAATCATTCAAAACACCGAAAAAAGGAGGTTCTCTTTTAGCTTATTTATTAGAAAAAGAAGAAACGAAGAATGATAAAAAAGACAAGTCAGATTCTACAAAAACGAAGGATAAAGTTGCAAAATCAGCTGGAAAAGATAAGAAAGATACGCCGTTAGAATTGGTGTTGAGAAATTTGATTTCAGGTCAGAGAAAATCATTCAAAAATGTGATGAATTATGAGTTTAGCGAGAATGGTAAGCAATTAATTTTTTCGACTAAACAAGAGAAAAAAGATAGTTTAGATAAAACTAAATATGGTGTTTTCTTAGTGAATACAGCAACGTTTGTTCAAAAACAATTGGTAGATACAATTGGTGATTTTAAACAATTTGCGTTTGATGAATTAGCAAATAAAGTCGCTTTTGTTGGAACTTCTGACGAAGAGAAAAAGGAAAATAAAACATATTATTTATATTATTCTACAACAAATAATCCGCAACAAATCAGGAAATCTGAATTGTTAGGATTGAAAAAAGATTGGCAAGTTTCAGAAAATCGTCAACCAAAATTTAGCAAAGATGGAAATTCTTTGTTCATTGGTTTGATGCCGAAATTAGCAGAAAAAGACACAACTTTGATTGCTGATGATCATGCAAAAGTGGATGTTTGGAGTTACAAAGACGATTTTATTCAACCACAACAATTGAAGAATCTTGAGCGAGAGAAAAAACGTTCGTACCTATCTGTGATTGATTTATCGAATCCTGTAAAAGTGACACAATTAGCGGATTTGGATATGAATCAAGTCGAGATTTTGAACGAAGGAAATTCAAATTTTGCTTTAGGAACTTCTGATAATGCCTATCGATTAAGCTTGAATTGGGATGTAACAGGTCGTAAAGATTATTATATCATTAATACGAAAACGGGAGAGCGTGAATTATTTGCAAAAGCTTTGGCTGGAAAAGTGGAAATGTCGCCGAATGGAAAATTTGCTGTTTTTTATAATGCCGAAAATGGATTATGGTCGAGCTATAATATCGAAACAAAGGAAACAAAAGTTCTGAATAAAAAGCTGAAAGTGAAATTTTATGACGAAGAAAATGATTCACCAACTTTAGCGCAAGAATATGGAGTTGCCTATTTTACTGATAATGACGAAACGGTTTTAATCAAAGATCGATATGATATTTGGGAGTTTGATTTGGTTGGAAAACGTCGTCCAGAAAATATGACAAATGGTTTCGGTCGTAAACATAATATTACGTTTGATATCAATCAATTAAATGATGATATTAAAACAATTAATCGAGATAATTTAGTTTATTTAGGTGCTTTTAATAATCAGAATAAACAATCAGGGGTTTATCAAACAATCATTTCGAAAGCAAAAAATCCTGAAGAAGTTGTCATGTCGAATACTTGGGGAACGCAAAAAATGAAGAAAGCGTTGAATGCCAACGAATTTATTTATACAAAAGAATCGTTCCGAAATTCGCCTGATGTTTATGTTTCAACAAATTTTAAAGATGAGAAAAAGATATCTGCAATCAATCCGCAACAAAAAGATTATTTATGGGGGAATGGTGAGTTGGTAACGTGGAAAACGTATTCAGGTAAAGATGCAACAGGAGTTGTGTATAAACCAGAGAATTTTGATCCAAATAAAAAATATCCGATGATTGTTTACTTCTACGAAAAACTTTCGGATAATTTGAATCGTTATCAAGCGCCTGCGCCAACGCCTTCTCGTATTAATCACACATATTTTGTAAGTAACGATTACATTGTGTTTACACCAGATATTTCATATACAATTGGTCATCCTGGTAAATCTGCCGAAGATTATATCAATTCTGGAGTAGAAGCGTTGAAGAAAAATACGTGGGTAAATGGAAGTAAAATCGCTATACAAGGACAAAGTTGGGGAGGTTACCAAGTTGCACATTTGATCACTGCAACCAATATGTATGCTGCTGCTTGGACGGGTGCGCCTGTTGTTAATATGACTTCTGCTTATGGTGGAATTCGTTGGGGGACGGGTATGAGTCGTCAATTTCAGTACGAACAAACGCAAAGTAGAATCGGTAAAACCTTGTGGGAAGCGCCGGAATTATATATCGAAAATTCGCCTTTGTTTAATATGCCAAAAGTTACGACGCCAGTTGTAATCATGCATAACGACGAAGACGGTGCTGTTCCTTGGTATCAAGGAATTGAAATGTTTATGGCATTGCGTCGTTTACAAAAACCAGTTTGGATGTTAAATTATAACGGAGATGATCATAACTTGATAAAACGTGCGAATAAAAATGATATTCAACAACGTCAAGTTCAATTTTTTGATCATTATCTGAAAGATAAACCTGCTCCGAAATGGATGACAGAAGGTGTTTCTGCAATTAATAAAGGTATTGATTGGGGATTTGATCTAGAGAAATAATTATAGTAAATATTTAAAAGCGACCAATTTGGTCGCTTTTTTTGTCAAAAGAATTTCTTACAACACAATTATATTGTTAAATTTACATTTCATGTATAATTAACTTCTTGAAAAAGTTTTAATTTAGAGGGATAATTGCACTGAATATGAATACTAATAATCGACAAATTGTTTATATCCATGGACTAAATAGTTCGGCAAATTCAACCAAATTCAAAACTATTCTAAAAAATTATCCTTCAGCTATTTGTATTGAATGGAAAACGGAGGACAATATTGCAACTATTTTATTTGAAGCTTACGAACATTTAAAAGGTTTGGTAAATGATTTGGCAATTATAGGAAGTTCTACTGGAGGGAATTTTGGTTGGCAATTGCAACAAAAATTAAAGGAAAATGGAAAATCGAGTGAATTAATTTTGTTAAATCCTTTGGTTGATGTGTCGATGAAAGTCGAAAATAATTTTCCAGAAAATCTTTCGCAATATTTAGTGGATATGAATCGTTTCGAAAATACAACGGTTTTTCTTTCTGTACATGACGAAGTTTTGGATTTTGAAAAACTAAAAACTTTCTTTGAAATTCAACAAAATATCTTTCCACAACAAATCGAAATCATAGAAATTGATGACAATCATCGAATACGTAACTTCGAGTCATTGTTAACGTTAATTTAATTTACGCATTACAATTATTTAATTTTATTAACTGCATTTTTGCACACGAATCAAGAAATAAATAAATAAACATGAGGCAATTTTTAATATTAATACTTATTGTATTTTCAATCAGTTCGTATGCGCAAGTAAAAGATTCTACAGAATCTAAAAAGAAAACTGTACAGGATTTTAAGAATATGATGTCGCCTTATTACAGCTATGGTAACGGATTGGGAATTACTTCTCCAGATAGTCTTTATCAGGTCAATATTAGATTTCGTATGCAAAATCGCATTAGTTATAATCATAATGATGGAGAAGAAGATAATATTGATGGACAAATTCGTCGTTTAAGATTGCGTTTTGATGGATATATCGGAGATCCAAAATTTGGTTATTCGATGCAATTATCTTTTGCAGCAGGTGATGTAGGAAAAGCAGAAGAGGGTAAGAATACAAATATTATTCGTGATGCGATGATTTTCTATTACCCAAATAAACATTGGAGTTTAGGATTTGGTCAAACAAAACTTCCAGGAAATAGACAACGTGTTAATTCTTCTGGAGCATTACAATTAACGGATCGATCTATCAATAATGCAGATTTTAATATCGATCGCGATTTTGGATTTCAAGTCTTATACAATAAAAGAAATCAAGAAAAATTCTCTTATATTTTGAGAGGAGCTATTTCTACTGGTGAAGGGCGAAATTGGACAAGTTTTAAGGATACTGGTTTAGCTTATACAGGAAAAGTTGAGTTGTTTCCACTTGGAGAATTTACAAAAGGTGGAAGTAATTATGAAGGTGATTTAGTTCACGAACAAACACCAAAATTGATGATTTCGGGAGCTTATAGTTACAATGATAGAGCACATAGAACAGCAGGAATGTTAGGAGATGATATTGTAGGTGGAGGAACAGCTAATATAAAATCATTGTTTTTGGATGTGATGTTAAAATATCGTGGATGGAATTTGATGTATTCTTATATGAATCGTAATTCTGATAATGTGTTATTTTATAACCCTACAGATATTTCTGATTTTAATTATATCTATAATGGAGAAGGAATGGATTTTCAAGGTTCATACACATTCCCGAAACACTGGGAGGTGATAGGACGTTATTCAACTCAAACAGTAGATAAAGAAATTTTTGAGTTTACACCGAATACAAATCAATACACATTAGGTTTGACAAAATATATTTGGGAACATGCTTTCAAATTACAAGCAGAATTTACGTATGAACAACAAAAATTCTATAATTTAGAAAAGAAAAACAACTGGTACGCGCGTTTTCAGATAGAAATTGGGATTTAAGATATCTTATTGTAAATTAAATATTTTAGAATAAAATAAAGGTTTGATATTTGATAATATTTAATAAATTTGCAGTCAAATATCAACCTATGCAATCCAATAAAAAAAGAAAAAGTTTAAACCGAAATGTAGAGTTCGGAACTAAAAAAGTGCAATTTAAAGATGTAATTATTGTCGCAATATTAATCTTCGTAATTGTTTTAGCAATTTTGAAATTTATAAATTAATTATAAAACAAAAAACCACTTCAATTGAAGTGGTTTTTTGTTTTATTTCTTTTTGATGGAAACTAATTTTGAATCTTCTTTGCAAATTTCTAATACAAAATCATAATCCTTTGTATTGTCTTTGCTTTTATAGTTTGCCAAATATTCTCTACAAGGAACTTGATCTTTTTTCGAGTGATCAAAATCAACTTTACTTCTTTTGAATAATTCTTTTTTCAAGAATGTCGAATCTAAATTTTCTGCTTTTAAAAATGCTTGAGCTTCTGGTGAAATAGCTAATCTTTTTGAAAAAGCTTCATCCAAAACTCTTGCATTTGGAAAGTAATTACATGAGAAAGCACGAGGTCCAAACGCCATAGCGACGAAAACTAACCCAATTCCAACTCCCATCAAATACTTCATAAATCTTTGCGTAAACGTCATATGATCAATAAATTAATGTCGTGAAATGGTAAATCAAACCAATCACATAAGTTCTTTTTTACAATTCTTCCTTTGTACAAATATACGCCATTTCTTATAGTTTTATCCGATTGTACTACATTCGAAAAACCAGATTCTTCAGAAATTTGGAATAAATACGACAAGAAATAATTGCTCAACGCTTTGGTAGAGGTGCGTGCGACGCGAGAAGTGATGTTAGAAACTGCATAATGAATTATATCATTCTTAATAATGATCGGATGATCGTGAGTTGTTAATTCAGATGTTTCGAAACATCCACCTTGATCAATGCTCACATCAATAATTACAGCGCCAGCTTTCATATTTTGTACCATCATCTCAGTTACAACACAAGGTGTACGCGTTTCTCCGCGAAGTGCACCGATTGCTAAATCGCAACGTCGCAAAGCTTTTCCTAATTCTTTTGGATCTAATGTAGAAGTAGAAACTCGTTGTCCTATATTTTGTTGTAATCGTCTTAATCTCGTTAATGAATTATCAAAAACACGAACCGAAGCACCTAAACCTAAAGCTGTTCTTGTCGCATTTTCTGCAACCGTTCCAGCTCCAAGAATCACAACTTCTGTTGGTCGAACACCTGTTACGCCACCCATCAAAATTCCGTTTCCTCCGTTTGTAGAAGACATCAATTCACTTGCGACCAAAATTGCTGTTGTTCCAGCAATTTCACTTAATAAACGAACAACTGGTAAATGATTTTGTTCATCACGAATAAATTCAAATCCAACCGCATTCACACGTTTTGTAATTAATTTCTGAAAATATTCGCGTCTTAAAGTATTTGTAGGGACAGATGAAATAATCAAAGCATTTGGTTTTACCCAATCAATTTCATCTAAAGTAAGTGGACCAACTTTTAGAATAATAGGTTTCTCGAAAACAGCTTGCGTATTGTAAGAAATTTGCGCACCAGCTTCCGAATATTCTTTATCTGAATAATTTGCACTTTCTCCTGCTCCGGTTTCTATCGTAACTTGATGTCCATTATTGACTAAAATTTCGACTGCATCAGGAGAAAGACAAATTCTTTTTTCTTGATTATTTGTTTCTTTTGGAATTCCAATATCAAAGCGTTCTTTCTTATGAGGAATCTCTAAACGCTCGGGTTGAGGAATAAGATCTTCCTGAGAAAAAGGCGTGAAAATATTTTTTCCGTCCATATACTATTAACTAAAATTTAAATGACGAACGCCATCTACATTTTTCAATGTAATTGTGTGGTGCTCATCTGGTATAAAGTTAGCAATTTTATTTGGCCATTCCATTAAACAATATTGATTAGAATATAAATATTCTTCAATCCCAAAATCTAAGGCTTCATCTTCATGATTTAGACGATAAAAATCGAAATGATAAACTTTTCCTTTATCTGTTTCATATTCATTTACAATCGAAAAAGTCGGGCTCGAAACTTCATCATTTGTTCCCAAAGCTTTTACAAACTCTTTGATAAAAGTTGTTTTTCCAGCTCCCATTTCTCCTTCGAAAGTGATTAATTTATGCTGAAGTTGATCGATTATTTTTTGAGCAACTTCAGGTAATTCGTCTAAATTATTGATGATAAATTCCATTTAATTTTTTGGTGTTAAAACAACCATTGGGATAATTATTTCCTCCAACGAAATTCCACCGTGTTGGTAAGTGTTTTTGTAATAATTAACGAAATGATTGTAATTTTTTGGATACGTTAAAAATAAATTTTCTTTTGCAAAGATATACTTTGACGTAACATTAACCTTAGGTAAAAGGAATTTTTCTGGTTGCTCAACCGCCAAAACATCTTTTGGATCGTATTGCAATTGTTTCCCCAATTTATAACGCAAATTTGTACTCGCTTCTTTGTCGCCAATTACCTTCGTAGGCTCTTTTACGTAAATTGTTCCGTGATCGGTTGTTACAATAATTTTCATTTTTTCTTGCGCCGCTTTTTTCACAATTTCCATTAAATATGAATTTTCAAACCAATGTTTTGTGATCGAACGATACGTTTTATCATCACGAATAATTTCTCCAACAATTTTGTTGTCTGTTTTCGCATGCGAAAGAATATCGATAAAGTTATAGACAATTACATTCAAATTATTCTTTTTGTAATTATTAAAATCATCTGCAATTTTTTTCTCGAAATCAGAATTTAAAATTTTAAAATAATTATACGATAAATCGCCAAAACCAAGACGTTTTAATTGTTCTCCTAACAATTCTTTTTCGTACATATTTTTATTTCCTTCATCGGTATCATTCAACCAATATTCAGGATATTTTTTCTCAATTTCCAACGGCATTAAACCCGAAAAGAACGCATTTCTAGCATATTGCGTTGCCGAAGGTAAAATACTATAATATAAATTTTCGGCTTCTGAATTATAATAACGATTGAAAATTGGCTCAATAACTTTCCATTGATCGTAGCGTAAATTATCCACCATAATCAATAAAACATTTTTATCTTTTCCAAGATGAGGTCGAACCAATTGATTGAAAATTGTATGTGATAAAACGGGACGATCTTCGTCGTCGTGCAACCAATCTTCGTAATTACGTTCTATAAATTTGAAGAAAGC
Organism: Empedobacter sp. UBA2044; assembly: GCF_002333005.1. Lineage (NCBI taxonomy): Bacteria > Pseudomonadati > Bacteroidota > Flavobacteriia > Flavobacteriales > Weeksellaceae > Empedobacter > Empedobacter sp. UBA2044. Next base: position 11,988 of record NZ_DDBA01000021.1, on the reverse strand, counting down.
TGCATTTGCTTCACTTTTCTGATTTTCGATGATTTGAGAAAGTGCTGTATCTTCGATATTTTCAAGTTCAAGTTCCCAAAAAACTAATTTTTTATAAATCTCTTGCCAATCTTCAAAATCGCGTGCATTCATCATATCCATTGTGATATTTCTGAATTCCTGTTGATAATTAATCACTGTTTTTTCAGAAATAATTTTCGATGCGTCCAAAATCTTTTTCAAACTCAATAAAATCTGATTTGGATTAACCGGTTTAATTAAATAATCTGCTATATGTGAGCCAATTGCATCTTCCATGATATGTTCTTCCTCACTTTTTGTGACCATAATAACAGGAAGATTTGGACGCAATTCTTTAATTTTTGGTAAAGCTTCCAATCCGCTCAAACCGGGCATATTTTCGTCGATTAAAACCGCTGCAAAGCTCTCTTTTTCTATTTCTTCTAATGCATCAGTCGCATTATTTATCATTGTTGTATCGTATCCTTTCTTCTCTAAAAAAAGCTGGTGTGGTTTCAATAAATCGATTTCATCATCAATCCATAAAATTTTTATAGCCATTTGTTATATTTTTATTTTTTATATTGATTTCTACTTTTAGAATTATTCCAAATATAGCGATTACGGAAATGTTAAAATCAAAATTGTATGTTAAACAAAATTGTAGTTTTCCCAAAATTTGCGATGATTATTTAGCATAAATAATTCCAAAAATGATTTTTATCTAAAATATTTTATAAAAACCATTCTTAATCAAAAAAGTAACGTTCTGAATGAGTAAAAATTCTTATCTTTGCCGACAAAACAGTACGTTTGAATCCATTAAACAATAATAAGTTGAAGATAGTAAATGATCCAGTTCATGGATTTATTACGATTCCAAACGAGCTTATTTATCAGATTATTCAACATCCATATTTTCAGCGACTTCGTAGAATTACGCAAACTGGATTAACAGAAATGGTTTATCCAGGAGCGAGACATTCTCGTTTTCATCACGCTTTAGGTTGTATGCATTTGATGCAAAAAGCCTTAAATATTCTCAAAAGAAAAAACGTCGACATTACTCCAGAAGAAGAAAATGGAGCTTTAATCGCGATTTTATTGCATGATTTGGGACACGGACCTTTTTCTCATTCTCTTGAACATTCTATAATTAATGGTTCGCATCACGAAGAAGTTTCGCTTCGTTTGATGGAAGAATTGAATCAAATTTTTGATAATCGATTAGCTCTAGCTATTCAAATTTTTAAAGGAAATTATCCGAAAAAGTTCTTGTCACAATTAGTTTCGAGTCAGTTGGATTGCGATCGCATGGATTATTTGAAGCGCGATAGTTTTTACACAGGAGTGGTAGAAGGAAATATCAATCCGGAACGAATTATCTCAATGATGAATGTCTCGAATGATGAGTTGGTGATAGAAGCAAAGGGAATTTCGTCGGTCGAGAAATTTTTGATGGCGCGTATGTTTATGTACATGCAAGTGTATATGCATAAGAAATCGTTTACAGCAGAGAATTTTTTGATTAGCGTTTTGAGAAGAGCGAAAGAATTGACAAAAACGGGAGAAAATCTTTTTGCAACGTTTGCTTTTAAATACTTTTTAAAAGAAAATGAAGTTGGAAGTTTATCGAAAGAAGGTTTAGAAATTTTCACACGTTTGGACGACTCGGATGTTTTATCAGCGATAAAAGAATGGCAGTTTCATGATGATTTAATTTTGAGTAAATTATCAAAAAATATCATTCAGCGTACATTACCAAAATCATATTTGATGGATACAAAATTATCCGAAGAAGAAATTTTGGTTGAAAAAAATAGAGTAGAAAATGCTTTAGGAATTGATGATGCAAGTTATTTTGTGGAACAAACAACGATAAAAATTGTTCCGTACGAAAAATCAAAAAGTCCAATAAAGGTTTTATATAAAAATGGTGAGGTAAAAGAAATTTCGAGTTCAGAAAAAAGTTTGTTAACGCAATTTTTGCAACAAGAAATTACAAAATATCATTACCATAGCGTTTAAATATCGATTTGAAGAATTTGACAAAAAAGTTAAATAACTTAAATAATCATTTTATAAATTTAAGAATAATTATTAGTTTTGCAGACTATGAAATTTAAAGCTGCAGAGATTGCGCAATTATTGCAAGGAACCGTAACAGGTGATGCAAATGTAGAGGTTTCCACATTATCGAAGATAGAGGAAGGAAAAGAAGGTTCGATTTCGTTTTTGGCTAATCCGAAATACGAGCATTTTATCTATACAACAAACGCTTCTATTGTGATTGTGAGTAAGGATTTTGTGGCAACAGATTCTATTTCGTCTACATTGATTGTGGTTGAAGATGCATATCAAGCCTTTACAAAGCTGTTGCAGTATTACAATACGATAAAAAATAATAAAGTTGGAATAGAAGAATATACGAAAGTAAATTCTACTGCGCAACTAGGAGATAATGTATATGTTGGAAGTTTTTCTTATATTGGAGCTAATGTTTCGATTGGGAATAATGTAAAAATATATCCAAATGTAACGATTGGCGATCATGCTAAGATTGGTGATAATACCGTTTTACATTCAGGCGTACAAGTGTATGAAGAGTGTGAAATTGGTCAAAATTGTATCATTCATTCTAATGTTGTGATTGGTGCTGATGGTTTCGGTTTTGCGCCAAATCCAGATGGTTCTTTCGAAAAAATTCCTCAAATAGGAAATGTTTTGATTGAAGATAATGTCGAAATTGGAGCAGGATCAACAATAGATAGAGCAACAATGGGATCTACAATTATTCGTAAAGGAGTAAAATTAGATAACCAAATTCAAATTGCTCACAACGTTCAAATTGGAGAGAATACTGTTATTGCTTCGCAAAGTGGAGTAGCAGGATCTACAAAAATTGGACGTAATTGTATGATTGGAGGTCAAGTTGGTATCGCAGGTCATTTGACAATCGGAGATTTTGTACAAGTACAAGCTCAGAGTGGTATTAATGGTGATGTAGAAAGTAAAACGCAATTGTATGGTTCGCCAGCAATCGAAGCGTCAAGCTTTAGAAAATCGTATGTACATTTTAGAAAGTTTCCAGAAATTGTGAAACGAATCGATAAATTAGAAAAAGAGAACAAACAAAAGTAAAAGTTAATGTCTGATAAACAAAAAACTTTAGCGAATGAAGCCGTTCTAAAAGGTGTTGGCTTACATACAGGTAAATTTGTTACCTTAACATTTAGACCAGCCGAACCAGATACAGGATTTGTATTTGTTAGAACAGATTTAGAAGGTCAACCTCAAGTAGAAGCTGATGCACAGTATGTTGTGAGTACAGCCAGAGGAACAACTTTAGAGAAGAAAGGAGTTAAAGTACATACAACAGAGCACGTTTTGGCAGCTTTGGTAGGTATGGATATTGATAATTGTTACATTGAAATTGACAATGCGGAACCACCAATTATGGACGGTTCTTCTCGTTTTTTCGTTGAAGCAATAGAATCTGCTGGAATTGTAGAGCAAGATAAAGACAGAGAATATTATAGAATTAAAGAAATTGTAACGTATGTAGATCCAGAAACAGGATCAGAAATCACGGCGATTCCTGCAGATGAATACCAAGTTACAGCAATGGTAGATTTCGGAACGAAAGTTTTGGGAACTCAAAATGCAACTTTAACATCTATCAAAAACTTCAAACAAGATATCTCTCAAGCAAGAACATTTTGTTTCTTACATGAGTTAGAGCAATTGTTGGAAGCTGGTTTAGTAAAAGGTGGAGATTTAGACAATGCAATTGTTTATGTTGACAAAGAAATTACGCCAGAAACAAAAGAAAAATTATGTAAAGCGTTCAATAGAGATGATGTTTCTATTCGTCCGAATGGAATCTTGGATCACTTGACTTTACACTATCCAAATGAAGCTGCACGTCACAAATTATTAGATGTTGTGGGAGATTTGGCTTTAGTAGGTAAAAAATTGAAGGCTAAAATTATTGCAACAAAGCCTGGACATCATACCAATACAAATTTTGCAAAGAAATTAAGCAAACAAATTAAATTAGCGCAACGCAATAAAGTGCCAGAATTTGATTTGACAGCAGAACCAGTTTATGATATTAATGATATCATGAAGTTATTACCACATCGTCCACCATTCTTATTGATTGACAAGGTAATTTCTAAAAGTGCAACAGGTTTAATCGGCGTGAAAAATGTAACGATGAACGAGCCTTTCTTTGTTGGACATTTTCCTAAAGAACCTGTTATGCCAGGTGTATTGCAAATTGAAGCAATGGCACAATTAGGAGGGTTATTGATTTTAGGAGAATTAGAAAATCCTCAAGATTATTCAACTTATTTCATGAAAATTGAAAGTGCTAAATTTAAACGCAAAATTATTCCAGGTGATACATTGGTGTTTAAATTAGAGTTGGTTGAACCAATTAGAAGAGGAATTGTTCATATGCAAGGAATTGGATATGTAAACAATCAAATTGCTGTGGAAGCAGAAATGATGGCAGTTATTACAAAAGAATAATTAAAGAAATGGAAGTTATGAATCATCCGATGGCATATGTTCATCCAACTGCAATAATAGGTGAAAATGTTACAATCAGCCCTTTCTCTTCTGTTTACGAAGATGTAGAAATTGGTGATGGAACATGGATTGGTCCTAATGTAACAATTATGTCAGGAGCACGTATTGGAAAAAATTGTAAAATTTATCCAGGTACGGTAATTTCTGGTGAGCCTCAAGATTTGAAGTACGAAGGTGAAAAAACTTTAACATATATTGGTGACAATACAACAATTCGTGAATGCGTTACTGTAAACAAAGGAACTAATGCATTAGGTTATACTAAAATTGGTGACAATTGTTTGATTATGGCAACTGCACATATCGCGCACGATTGTGTTGTAGGAAATAATGTCGTAATCGTAAATGCGGTTGGTTTAGCAGGACATATAGAAGTTGGAGATTTCGCTTTTATTGGTGGTTATAGTGCAGTTCATCAATTTACAAAAATTGGAGAACATGCTTTTGTAGCTGGTGCGACACAAATTCGTAAAGATGTTCCTCCGTATGTTAAAGCTGCAAAAAATCCTGTTGCTTATGCGGGAGTTAATGCAATTGGATTGAGAAGAAAAGGTTTTACATCAGAAGAAATCTTCGAAATTCAAGGTATTTACAGAATTTTATATCAACAAAAAAATAACGTATCTCAGGCTGTAGAACAAATCTTAGAAAAATTCCCAGATTCACATTATCGTGAAGTGATCCTTGATTTTATCAATACAAGTGATCGTGGAATTATGAAAGGATATAGCTCGGGAGTTTAATAAAATAACAATAGAATAAATGGCGACAACTTCTGATATCAGAAAAGGTTTATGTATTATTTTTAATAATGATACGTATAAAATTATCGAATTTTTACACGTAAAACCAGGTAAAGGACCTGCTTTCGTTCGTACAAAATTAAAATCATTAACTAACGGAAAAGTATTAGACAATACATTCTCTGCTGGTCATAAAATTGAAGAAGTTCGTGTAGAAACACGTAACTACCAATATTTATATGAAGATGATAATGGTTTCCACTTCATGAATAATGATGATTTCTCTCAAGTTTATTTAAACAAAGATTTGATTGATAATTCACAATTTATGAAAGCTGGTGACGAAGTAAAAATCTTGTTCCGTGCTTCTGATGAAACAGCTTTAGCAGCTGAGTTACCAACTACAGTTGTAATGGAAATTACATACACAGAGCCAGGTCTTAAAGGTGATACAGCTACAAATGCTACAAAACCTGCAACGACAGAAACTGGTGCTGAAATCCGTGTTCCTTTATTCATCAACGAAGGTGATAAAGTAAAAATCAACACAGAAGATGGTTCTTATGTAGAACGTATTAAAGAATAATTATTCTGAAATATAGATAAAAAAAGCGACCTTTTGGTCGCTTTTTTTATTACAATTTTATTGTAACTTTTTCGCTAGAGCATGTCGTTTCTTTATCTATTTTCTTGACAAAAATTGTAGAACCTAAGAATTCATTTTTGATTGTGATAGATGATGAATCACTCCCTTTATAAACCGTTTTATTCTCTTTTGGATCGAAATTATAGATTCTATTTCCATCTTCATCCAACCATTCGAATTTATATTTCTTATCGTCAGTATTTTTTAAAGTAAGTATAATCGTTCCGTCTTTTTTATTCTGTTTGATACTAACTTTTTCAGAAAAATTAATTTTTTCTAAAACAGTAATTTGAATTGCTTTTCGTTCAGATTTTTTGTTGTTCCAATTACTTTCAACATAATAAGTCTTATTCTCAGTAATAGTTGGACTAATAATATTGCTTCCTTTTACAAATGGTTGAGTAGAATTTAGCTCATCATACCAAAAATATTCAACTTTTGCTTCTGGATTTTTCACCGTTAGTGCCTGATGTTCATTGTAACAACTTTCTTGTTTTTCACCCCATGTCAAAACTGGTGGAGTTAAACTCTCATTATTAGGTTTTGTAATTTCCCATTGCGTTGTGTACATATGATTCGCATGATTTTCTTTTCTTACTAATTGCGTTGTATCCGTCACTTCAGCTCTTAAAATATTTTTTTCTAAGTTGAATTGACCTTTGTTTAGATGAATAGAATCTAAATTTTCTGCAATCAATTTATTATTCAAAATCCATTTTACTTTCAGGGTATTTGGAACTGGTTTTACTAAATTAAGAGTAAAAGCATTCATGTTTTCTGTGTTAACAGGAGTATCAACAGCGGGTTTTGTAGAAATAATTGGATTTGTTTTTTGATGAATTACTTCAATAAATTCTTCTTGACAAACATTACAAAAAGGCGCGATTAAATATTGCATTTTACAGAATTCGTGCGGACGAAACCATTGTGCTCTTGCATCTTTTTCGCCATATGCATAAATTCCAATTCCATTTGTCCCAATCCAATTTTTCCAAGGAACATCTTGTATATTCTGTGTTTTATTTGGACCAGGAACCGTATACAACGGACCAGACCAATATTCGTCTGATAATTTTGCAAACGAATGTCCAATTTAGTGAACAGCGATATCATTACTTTTAAAATTAACTGTTGTCGTCGCAAATTCTCCTCCAGAACCACCATAAAAAGGAGAATTAACAAGAATTACAACTTGACTATAATTGGGAATATTATCTTTCAGAACTTGTAATACCTTTTCATTTTTCGTTGGAACAACTAAACGATGAATTCCAGAAATATCAAAACTACTTCCGAAAATTGTATTTGGATTAGTTTTCGGAACTTCATATTTCTTTACAAATTTATTATAACGTTCAGGTAACTGATCCCAATCTACTTTTTCTGTGGGACATTCTTTGGTAGAATATGGGTGAATTGCACCAGATTCCTCAGAAATACTATTTATAACAAATACATTAAAATAATTGATATATTGACTTAATGGTTCCGTTTTGAAAAAATAGTCTGTAAATCGTTTTGCATCTTCTTTATAATATTTTAATTCGTCTTTTGTATAACCATCTGCTAAAACAACAAGGTTGATAATGTTTTTATCACTTCCCTGATATTGTAAGGTATCAATTTCGAATTTTTGTGCTGATAGAGTTGAAACTGTAAATAGAGTGGTGGCTAGAAAAAATAATCTTGTTCTCATAGTTGTATTTTGAAAAAATAATACGCAATATAGTAAGATAGATTTTTTTAATGAAATTTTGATTTTAAATATTTATTATCGGATAGGAGTTCTTAAATCATTATAAAACTGAAGAATATATTGTATTTTTAACACAAGAAATAATCTTGAACCAACTATGAAAATCAAAACCAAAAAGTTTCTGAAAAAATCTTTTTATACTTTACTTATTTTAGGAATTGGAAGTCTTTTGTTCACAGCTTTTGCAAATTATAAAATAGAAAACTCAACGGAAGAATTTGTCACAGATAAATTAGAGATTTTACCTAAAACCAAAGTTGCGATTGTATTGGGAACAGCGCCAAATTTGGTGAGTGGTTATCAAAATTATTACTTTACGTATCGTATAGAAGCTGCAACAGAATTGTATCAATCAGGAAAAGTAACGTACTTTATTTTGAGTGGAGATCATGGTCGAAAAAACTACAACGAACCTGAAGCAATGAAACAAGCCTTAATAAAAAATGGAGTTCCAGAAAATGTGATTTATTTGGATTATGCAGGTTTTAGAACATTAGATTCTATGATTCGTGCAAAGGAAATTTTTAGTCAGAATGAATTTATTGTAGTTTCCCAAGAGTTTCACAATCAACGAGCAGTTTATATTGCACGTCAAAACGGAATTAATGCGTATGGTTACAGTGCAAAAGATGTCAATAAACATGCTGGATTAAAAACAAATATCCGCGAGTATTTTGCTCGAACGAAAGTTTTTATTGATAGCTTTTTTGGTGTTCAACCAAAGTTTTTAGGAGAGAAAATTGAGATAATTTAATTTTTATTCAATGAATAAAGATATAAAGCAAATAATGAGTAAAATGCTTCTAATTCAATCTTCTGATTGCATTTTTATTTATGGTAAACACAATTTTAAAATAAATAATGAATTAGATTTTACTTTTGATTTTGAAGAATTAGTAGAGTTAAATATTGTAGAAAATAATATTGAGAAGAATCTTTTTACTTCCATCATTAGTCATTGTAAAGGAATTATTAAAAATAATTTTATTGTTGATTTGACTAGTTACAGAAACGCTGAGAATTTATATGTGTATTTAAAGGAAACATCCGAGTATTATGTTATCATTTCAATCGGAGAATACCAACCTAGTTTATATAGAATTTATATAGAAGGTGTCTTTTTGAAAATGTTTTAGGAAAATTATTTGAATTAAAAAGAGAAACCAAACTAATGATTTCTCTTTAATATTTTTTACTTCAAACTACTAAAATATCCTCTCAAAATAGCATCGTTAGCAGAATTTCGTGTATCAATTTCTAAAATCTTCGGGCGATTACTTTCTGCATAAAAATCTTCAAAAGTATTTTCTAAATCAGTTAAATTTGAAACAACTTGGTATTCAAAACCATACATTTTAGCTAAATGTTCGGCAGTGAAATGATGTTTTGTTTCAAAATAATCTTCAACAACATCTGTTTCAGATGGGCCAGGAATAAATTTGAAAATATTTCCTCCGCCATTATTGATCAAAATAATTCTGAAATTATTCGGCATGTTTACATTCCATAACGCATTCGAATCATAGAAAAACGAAATATCTCCCGTAATCATCACCGTATTTTGACCAAAAGCGATGCAAGCCCCAATCGCTGTAGATGTAGAGCCATCAATTCCACTTGTTCCGCGGTTACAAAAAACAGGATTCGAATTGTTGTGATCATACAATAATCCGTAACGAATAATGGTTGAATTTCCGTACTGAATTTGCCAATTTTCAGGATAATTTCTAATAATGGAATCAAATGCTTTCAAATCACAAAATGGAATCATATTGATGTAATTTTTGTGTTTGATATTATTCGCTTCTCGTATCGAATTCCATGTGTTGTAATATTCTGATTCTTTTGGATTAACAAACGGAACAAATTGTTCTAGAAACAATTCAGGTTTCGTCTCAATTTTATCTGTTAATGCTTGGAAAGTGTCTGGTTGCCAATATTCATCTAAATGCCAATGTTGCGTTGGCTTTTGATCACGTAAGAATTTTTTAATCTTTTTGGAAACGACATTTTGCCCAATTGTCAATAAAATATCAGGTTTCAACGCTTCTAATTCTTCTTCCGAATAAGGGAAAATAACTTGATCTATTTTATTGAAAAATCGTTCATCATGAATATTTGATGTTACTTCTGTTAACACAACAACCGAATCATCTTGCGCCAATTGTTTTACAAAATGATCAAATTTGGCATCAGGATGATGTAATCCGACCAAAATCATTTTACGCGTCGAAGCATTCCAACGTTTCATCAAATCAATTACATCAATTTCTGGATAATCTTTTGCAGGAATTGTAATTGTATCAATTTCAATATCTGGTGTTGTTACAGATTCGTACAAAGGCTCAGAAAAAGGCATATTGATATGAATTGGCGCAGATTTGTGCATACAATCAATCAACGCATATTTCGTCAACAACATATTTCGCGTTAAATCATCCGTTTCTTCACTTTCGGAAAGTTGTACATTATGAACTGAATGTTTCTCAAAAATATCTTTTTGGCGAATGGTTTGTCCATCAAAATTATCAACCAAATGCTCGGGACGATCTGCAGAAAGCACGATTACAGGAACATTTTGAAAAAAAGCTTCCGTAATTGCTGGGTAATAATTTGCCGTTGCCGAACCAGAAGTACAACAAACAACAACAGGTTTCTGAATTTGCTGTGCCATTCCCAAAGCGACAAATCCTGCCGAACGTTCGTCGATTACACTATAAGTTTTGAAACGTTTGTCATTCGCAAATTGCATTGTTAATGCTCCGTTTCGAGATCCTGGCGATAATACGATATGATCAATTTCGAAAGCCAAAAAAGTTTCAGCAATCAATTGAACATTTAATTTATTTGATATTTTTCTCAACGTAGTTGTCTTAAATTATAAAAGGTTTTGATTAGCAAATTTACTAAACAAAACCTTTCAAAAAGTATGATATTTTTAAGAATTAAGTATGTAAACCTCCGTCTACACTCAAAACTTGTCCTGTTACATAACTTGATAAATCTGACGCTAAGAATAAACATGCATTTGCAACGTCTTCTGGTTGTCCTCCACGTTTTAATGGAATTCCATTACGCCATTCTTCAACAACTTTTTGGTCTAAAACTTCTGTCATTTCAGTTTCGATGAAACCTGGTGCAATTGCATTACAACGAATATTACGAGAACCTAATTCTAATGCAACAGATTTAGAGAAACCAATTAAACCAGCTTTAGATGCTGCATAATTTGCTTGCCCAGCATTTCCTTTGATTCCAACAATAGAAGACATGTTCACGATAGATCCAGAACGTTGTTTCATCATTGGTTTGATCACTGCTTTTGTTAAGTTGAAAGCCGAATTTAAGTTTGTTTGAATTACTTTTTCGAAATCTTCTGCAGACATTCTCATCAACAAATTATCTTTTGTAATTCCAGCATTATTAATTACAATATCAACTTGACCAAACTCAGCAATTACATCTTCCACTAATTTTTGAGCAGCTTCGTAATCAGAAGCATCAGATTGATATCCTTTTACTTTACCGAATTGTCCCAATTCTTCTTCCAAAGCTTTTGCTTTTTCTACAGAAGAAGCATAAGTAAAGGCAACGTTAGCGCCATTTTTCACAAAAACTTCAGCAATACTTTTTCCAATACCGCGAGTTGCGCCTGTAACGATTGCTGTTTTACCTTGCAATAAATTCATGTTTATAGGTATTATATATTGCTTCAAAAATACGATTTTTTGTGAGAGTTAAAAATGTAAAAAAATACTTTATCAATTTTATTTAACATTTTATGGTATTATAATTGAAAATATTGATTGTTATAACCAAATTAAAAATATAAAAACATGAAGAATCTATTGAAATTTTTAGCGGTAACATTTTTTGCCTTATTTGTATTTACGGCTTGTAGCGATGATGATGATCCAGCAAACAATGATTTCTTTGCAGGAACTTATAAAGGAAAAATAAGTTATGTTGATGGAAATAATACTCTTTCTGCTGATAATGGAAGTGTATTTGTAACTAAAATTGCAAGTGGAACAAAGTATAATTTTGCTTTTTCTGATAAAATTCCAGATTTGAACGGAGTTGAGTTCGAGAAAAAAGGAGACAATACTTTAGTAAGTGTTGGGGCAACAGAATTATCTTACATTAGAATTGATAATTCAAAATTAACTATTCTTTATACAAAAGATGGTAAAACTTGGACTGCGAATGCAACAAGATAATTTTTAGTGTAACGTCCTGAAAAAATG
>NZ_DDBA01000024.1:0-25081 GCF_002333005.1 Empedobacter sp. UBA2044 | reverse complement strand
AAAACAGAAAATTCTTTTGCTAATGCCATCCCCGAAGAAAGTGTGGTGGATTTTGAAGGGAAAAGTTATGTCTTTACAGAAACCGGGAAACAGACCTGGAAGATGGTACCGGTCACCTTGGGAATTTCCGAAAATGGCTTTGTTGAAATCCTCAACTTTGCTGATTTTAAAGGAAAAAAAATCGTGACCAAAAACGCCTATACCTTATTGATGAAGTTGAAAAATACCAGTGAAGATGATGAATAACAGTCAGATAAAATCTGATATATAAAATTTAAAATAATGAAAAATTCAACAAAAATATTTACCCCGCTTCATCGTAGCTTGCACTGGACAATTGCTTTACTGATGACGGTTTTATTTATCACCGGATTTCTTCGGATGAACTGGATGGGTAAAAAAACCATTCTGGGAGCTATTGAAAAAAATATGCAGGGCGTGGATTTAACCAAAGAACAATCCATCGGAACGGTAAAAAGCATTCTGAACCCGATGTGGCAATGGCATGAATATGCAGCGTATGTTTTCTTTGTAATCATTGCGGTTCGCATCATTTATATGTTGGTAAAGGGCATTCGTTTTCCCAATCCTTTTTCGGCAAACACATCAGTAAAAGAAAAATTTCAGGGATTTATTTATCTGCTATTTTACTTGTTTGTGATTGTTTCATCCATCACCGGAGCTTATCTGAAATGGTGGGATGGAGACCTGAAAGATACAATGGAAACCATTCATAAATGGGCAATTTACTGGTTTCCGATTTTTATTATTTTGCATTTTGGCGGGATTTGGCTGGCAGAAAAAACAGCTCAAAAGGGAATTGCTTCCAAAATGATTGGCGGAGATGATTAATAAATTTAAGAATGAGACATTTATTATTGATACTCATATTGTGCGTTTATCAATTGGGAATAGCACAAACGGATAGTTTGGTAACAGGTCAAAAGATGGATCAATCATTTGACCACGCCTATCAATTTAAATATAAAAAGCTGATTGTACCTTCTGTTTTTATCGGATACGGAATCCTGAGCCTGACGTCTGATGATCTGAAACAGCTGAACCGTTCCACCCAATATGAAATTGGGGAGCATCAGCCGGATAAAATAAAACTGGATAATTATACCCAATACGTACCTGCAATATTGGTTTATGGATTAAATGCTATTGGACTTAAAGGAAAACATAATTTGAAAGACCGAAGTATTATTTTAGGCACATCGTTGCTGATTTCAAGTGCTGTCGTATTACCTACCAAGCATTTGGTGAGAGAAGAACGACCAGATGGTTCTAATAATTTGTCGTTTCCTTCGGGACATACTACAACTGCTTTTACAACAGCACATTTTATGTTCCGTGAATATCAGGATGAAAATATTTGGTTAAGTTTGTCTGGTTATCCAATTGCTGTTTTTACGGGAGTTTATCGCATTTTGAATGATAAACATTGGGTGGGTGATGTGGTTGCAGGTGCCGGTATTGGAATTCTCTCCACAGAAGTTGCCTATTGGTTGTTCCCAAAAGTCAGTAAATTATTTTCAAAAGATTATAGCAAAAACAGTGCTCTTGTATATCCGTTTTATCAAAATAAAACAATGGGATTAGGTTTGTCTCTAAACTTTTGAAATTATAAAAATGAAAAATATATTTAAATTCATTGTCGTTCTCAGCATTGCCTTAGCGGCACTTGTTATGGAATTTATTCTAAAAGAACCCTATTATTCTAAAATCTTAATTACGGCAACCGGCATTTTGATGTCTATTGTTCTTCTGAAAGGAATGATCGACGTGCTTCGTTCCGGGAATTTTGGCGTGGATATTTTGGCGATTTCTGCCATTGCAGCTACGTTAGCCGTCGGTAATTACTGGGCGGCACTTATTATCCTCATTATGATTACCGGCGGTGATTCGTTGGAAGATTACGCGCAAAAAAAAGCACGGAAGGATTTAAAATCATTGCTCGATAATACCCCCCGAATTGCCCATAAAAAAACAGGTGACGATTTAGATGATGTTCCGGTGGATGATATTAAAATCGGTGACATCATCATCGTAAAACCCAAGGAAATTATTCCCATTGACGGAGTTTTGCTGAGTGAAGAGGTTCTGCTGGACGAATCTTCACTCACTGGCGAATCCAAACCGGTCAACAAAACAAAAGGAAACAGCTTATGGTCAGGTTCGGTGAATGGTTCGGGAGCCATTACAATTCAGGTTTCCAAACTTGCCAAAGACAGCCAGTACCAACAACTCGTACAGTTGGTACATAATTCCGAAAAAGAGCCGGCTCATTTTGTGCGGATGGCGGATCGGTATGCTTTGCCTTTTACCATCGTTGCCTTTTTGATTGCCGGAATTGCCTATTTTATTACCAAAGATCCCAATCGAATTGCCGAAGTTTTGGTGGTAGCTTCGCCCTGCCCGCTGATTCTGGCGGCTCCCATTGCCCTGATAGCCGGAATGAGCCGTTCCAGCAGAAATGGGGTGGTGATAAAATCCGGGACTGTCATCGAAAAACTGGACAGAATGAAAGCCATCGCCTTCGATAAAACCGGAACTTTAACCAAAGGCGATCTTACCGTAGACGACATCATGCCGGAAAATCCTTATTCTCAGGATGAACTGATTGATTTTGTAGTTAGCGTGGAACAGCAGTCTTCCCACGTTTTGGCGGTTTCGGTGATGAAATATATTGGTGATAAAACTATTCCTCTGGCTACAGATTTAAAGGAAATTGAAGGAAATGGTATCGAAGGGAAAGTTGATGGTAAACTGGTGAAAGTTGGTAAACTAAGCTTTGTAACGACTGAATCTCTTCAAATTAAAACGGAGAAAACCTCGTTGTTTGTTTCGGTGAATGACAAATATGCCGGGGAAATTACGTTTACCGATGAAGTGCGTCCCGAAGCCCGGCAAACCATTGCTCAATTAATAAAAATGGGTATCCAAAAAATTATGATGATTTCCGGCGACAAGCAAAGTATTTCTGAAAACATTGCCAAAGAAATTGGCATTACGGAAGTGCACGGTGGCTGTTTGCCGGAAGACAAACTGAAAATCCTGAAAAGTATGCCCGACGAATTTCGTCCTGTTGTAATGGTGGGTGATGGCGTGAACGATGCACCATCGTTGACCGTTGCCGATGTAGGCATTGCGATGGGTGCTAAAGGATCGAGTGCCGCGAGCGATTCGGCAGACGTCGTGATTTTAAGAGACAATCTGCAAAAAGTGAGTGATACTATTCTCATTTCCAAAGAAACGATGAAGATTGCCCGTCAATCCGTTTTCATTGGCATTGCCGTATGTACCGTGCTGATGCTGATTGCCGCTTTCGGTGTTTTACCGGCATTGATTGGGGCCGGATTGCAGGAAGTGGTGGATGTGATTTCCATTACCTCGGCATTAAGGGCTTTGAAGGACAGAACGTAACCACAACATTTGTTAATTGGGTAGTGTTCCAAATATGTTGTTATTATACAATACATTATTTTTCAATAATTTAACTATAAAATAAAAATGCTCAATAGTGGATAATCTCTACTATTGGGTATTTTTATACACTTAAAACAGCTAAAATCAATTCATTTTATAAGTTTGTGTATCAGATGTGTTGGTAGAAAATTTTAACACAGTTTAATCTTTAACAATGTATGACAAAATCAACTTTTACGATAGAAAATCGAGCAAAAATGTGTTCTATTTGTTCTAATAAACTAATCAAATATGGTAGAACTAAGGATGGCAAACAACGTTATAAATGTAAATCTTGTAACCAAACCACTGTAGAAATTTATACATACAACGCCTATCTTTCAACAATCAATTATAATATTATCCAATTAACCAAAGAAGGCTTAGGAATAAGAAGTACAGCTCGTTATTTAAAAATATCTCCAACTACACTGCTTAAACGACTTTTAGAAATCGCTTCAAAAATAGTTCCACCCAAAATAACCGAACAAGACCAAGAATTTCAATTCGATGAACTAAGAACTTTTCATAAAAAGCATCTAAAACCGATTTGGATCACCTATACGTTTTCACTTCAAACTAGAAAAATTCATACTTTTCATGTCGGTTATCGAACAGTAGAAATCTTCAAAAACCTCCTTTCCCCTATCATTCATACAAAACCAACGAAGATTTATACCGATAAACTTAATACTTATCGGTTAGTTATTCCTTCAGAATTTCATTCAACCCGTTTTCGTTCTACCAATCATATCGAAAGAAATCACCTCAATTTACGCACTCATTTAAAAAGATTAAACAGAAAAACCATTTGTTACACAAAAAATATAGCCATTCTATCTGCGATTTTAACCATCTATTTCTGGAGTTAATTTACTTTTTACTTTGTTGTTTTTTCTTGAAAAATAGAATGAATTTTTCACTATCCTTTGGATTTTTATCAATCCATTCCTTCATTAACTGACTATTTTTATTCGCTAAATCAAAGTCCTTTTTCGGAACAATCGTATCTCCTTTAGAATAAATTTCGCTCATTAAATTTTCTTTTACCTCCTTCTTTGTCTTTAAATCCTGATTAAAAAAATAAATAAACGTAGAAAGTAAAAGAAAAATAATCAAGATTAAATATGGAATAGTACGATCCTTTTTACGACTAATTTTCTCATATTGTTTCACCTCTTCCATCTGCTTTTTTGCATAAGGATCTAATGAAATTTCAGGCGCTTTATAATTCTTTAACTCATTTAAAATCTTGTTTTGTTCAGCAGTAATCGTATTTCCATTCTCAATAAACTGTTTTTGAACTGAATAAAAAGCATAAATTTTTTCATCAATTTCTTTCGCTAATAAAGCCATTCTATTAGCCTCTTTACTCAGTCCTTCTAAAATTTCTCCAGGACTTTTTGGTCTATTATTTTCATTCATATGTTTCGTATTAATTCATTTAAAATCTTCTTCCTAGGTTTCTTTTAGGTTTAATCTCTTGTTCTTGTTGAAGCATTTCTTTCTCTTTTTTCTGTTCTAAAAAAGTTTGAATATGACCCGCTTTTAACTTTTTAAACGCCTCATGACTACGAGAAAGTTCACTAAACTTCACCCCATAATTCACAGGTTTTTGTCTATTTTGTTTCCTTTTTTCATTCTCTAAAATCTCCGAAAATTGAAAAATTTTCAACCCTTTCAACCGCTCATTTTGATCAAACTGAAGATTCAATCCATAGCCTAAATCCTTCAAATGAACGGTCAAATCTTCCAAATTAGAACTCTCTTTCAGTCCATTTACTAAAACATTCCCATACTGTAAAACCTTCAATTCACTCTTTTCTTTACTCAATTCAAGCATATTCTTCCATCCCCTCTCCTGTGCTAATTCATTCGCTACAGCACTCGTTTGTTTCCCTATAAAACGTTGATTTACCCTATTCTCTCCATTGAAATCGATACGATTGACAATTAAATGCAAATGAGAAGTATCCGTATCCTGATGTAAATAAGCAATATGCTGATTAGATGACAATGCTTTCTTCTCTAAAAAATCATTCACCAATTTCTCCCAATCTTCCAAACTCCATTTCAACGTATTTTCAGCTGAAGGAGATAAAACAACATTATAAAAAGGTTTGTCTACACGATGATTCTGATGAGCCACAGCCATAAGTTCCTGGTAAATTGCACGAGCATTCTCCCCTACTATACCATTTCTACTAATTTCAGTCGCAAAGGCTTTCTGTTCTCCTTTCTCTTCACGAGAAGCATAAGCAATAGCTTTAATACTTCCCTTAGTGGTTCTCCCTATTCCGATCATCTAAATAATGGTTCATTTTTTCAATTACCTTCATCACTTCTAAATTCAAAAGAGGATCTTTGAATTTTATATAATTACTAATTCGACTAAAATTTGTTCGAAAACTTTGTAATTCTTGATCTCTACTGACGGATTGAATAATAGGAGTAACAGAAGAATTCAATAAAACATTTCGACAATATTGACTTTGATTTTGACCTGAAGCTACTACTTTTTTATGTAACAATAAAAATTCTTCTTCCGATAATCGAATGTAAATCGACTTCGATTTCCGATCAGAAGATTCCTTTTTAGGTCGTCCGCCTAACTTTCCATTTTCACTTCGAGAAGTTCGAAGCTGCTCTTTTCGAATATAATCTTCCCAATTGATTTCTTCTTCCATCATACAATAATTCAACTAAAAAATTCTAAAATTTAAACTAAAATAAAGCTCACTTAAACCATAAAAATGCCTGAAAACACAAATTGAAACAGGGTTTCAAAATTCCATTTTAGAATAAAATGATCCATCGAAGATGGAAACTTTTGTGACCGATTTAGGGAACAAAACAAGAGAACCTATGAGCACAAGAAAAGCAGAAATAACAAAATGAAATGAAGTTATTTTGCTTTTTGTATTGCGAAAGGTACATCTTGCACAAAATATTAAGCTAAACTACTGCTTTCAAACTTATTCTCCATCATTTTTTCAGATCTAAAAAACTCCTTTTTATAAATTCAGTTAAGGCAAGATACAAAATATAATGAATAAGCACAAATATTGAATTAGTTATAAAGATAAAAATAACGCAAAAAATAAATCCATATTCTACTATATGCTTTTTCAATTTTGATAGATTTTTCCATCTAAAAAAATCTATTCATAATAAAGAATGAATTCAAAATCATTTGTTTCTGCAAGCTAAAACATCATGCCTAATGTACTTCTTAGCATAATAAATAGACTATCAGTAAATTTCCAACGAATTCTATATAAAAAACAAAACATCGCTTAAAACGCAAAAAAACGACCTCAAAAGAAGTCGTTCATCATCGTTTCGCTTCCAAATTTAACGATTATACATTAAATTGACTGACAAAATTACAGTTAAAAATCTAATAATCAAATGTTTAATAGATAAAATCTATTGAAGTTGAAAAAAATCGCGCCGCCCCCTGGTGCACATAAAAAAGTCACGTCAATTTGTTTTTGTTTTTCCACTCTAACGAAAACAGTACAATTCAAGCGAACTCCTAAAAGTCAATTTTTCAGAGAAAAATGAATCCTTAAAAACTAAAAACACTATGTTTTTGTATTAATTATAACATAACTTATATAACATAACTTATCGACTTTCGATAAAAAACGTATATATATCTATAATACAATACATTGCGAGCATTTAGAAATATCTAAATAGGAGTTTTTGAATACTTAACTAGGAGTTTTTGAATACTAATATGTATGTCAACTAGGAGTTTTTGAATACTAATTAGGAGTTTGTTTTTGTAACTCCTTTTTAATATATTTGTATTCATCAACTCCTAATTAAAACTATAATGAGTATAACCATAAAGAACAAAGAAGTTTTGCAATCTTATATTCTTACTACTGCTAAGTATGACTTCAGTGTTTATGAAAAAAGGATTTTATATCGAATTATAGAGCTTAATCAAAATTTGATTGAAGGTAAGAAACTGAGTGATCGATATCAAGTCAATTCTACTCTATTCAAATCTAAAGAATATGTAATGCCTATTTCTGCTTTTTTGACAACAGAGGATAGTAAAACAGATAAAAATCACTCAAGAATAAAAAAAGCCTTGAAAGGGTTGCAACAAAAAATTATTGAATACGAAGATGAAGATGTTTATAGAAGTGCTGGTATTGTTTTTAATGTAGAAATTAACAAAACTCGTACTGAGAATGTCACATTTTATGTGGCAGATTTCATTTATCAAGCTTTAATGGATTTTTCGAAAGGATATAGAAAATATGAATTAAAGGTAGCTATGCAATTTGAAAGCATTTATGCTATGAGATTTTATGAATTGTTTTCAGCTCAAAAAACACCAATAAATTATTCTATAGAAAAATTGAAAGAGATGTTTGGTATTACAGATAAGTATAAAGAAAATAAAGATTTTATAAAATATGTTATTGTCTCTGCAAAAAAAGAGCTTGATAAATGTTCTCCATATACTTTCCATTATGAGACAATAAAAACAGGACGTAAAATTACATCAATACATTTCGTTCCAATTTACCAACCACAATTTGAAGACGAAGATATCAAGAAACAAAACTTGAACAAAAAAATGTCAAATCGTTGGTTTATTCCAAAAAACATTGAAGATTACTTAACTCATAATTTTCAGTTTACTGAACGAGAACTTAATAATAATTTAAATTTATTTGAATCAGTTTATAAATACTTTTCAGAAGAAGAAACTTTAGATTTCTTAGCAGAAATTAGAGAGCCTTCTTCTTATGCAGACAATAGAAAAGGATTTATAATAGGTGCTTTAAAGAAAAAAGTAGAAAAAAAGTTTGAAGAAATTTATCTTAAATAATACATACGTATTTAAATAAATACATTTATACGTATATACAATTAACAAATTGTAAACATTTTTGCTTATATTTGTATATGATTTCAATTTCAGAAAAATATAAAGGAATTCATCCAGGTATTGTATTAGATCGTGAATTAAAAAAACGAGCTATAAAACAACGTCCTTTTGCATTAAGTATTGGGGAACATCCTCAAACGCTTAATGCTATCATAAAAGGAAAGAGAAGTTTACCTATTTCTCTAGCGTTGAAAATTGAAGATAAATTAAATATAAATGAAGGCGATCTTGTTTTACTTCAGACATATTTTGATATAAATAAAGAGAAAGAAAAATTACAAAAGAGCACACCAAATACTTCTTTAATAAGAAAAGTATTATTTTGGGATACAGATTTTGATAAGCTAAATTGGATTAAAAATTATAAAGTAATTATTAAACGGATTTTTGAACGAGGGAATAACGAAGAGAAAAGTGAAATAATTCGATTTTATGGTAATGAAAAAATTATTGAAGCTTTAAATTCTTCCTCGACTCTACCAATTAATCTACATTTAGAATCTTAATTTATGAGTGCTTTATTTTATAATACAGTCAATCCAATTCTTAAATCAAGTTTAGAAACTCTGATGGTTTCTGATATATTTAAAGGTTTTAGATTAGTTGGAGGAACTTCATTAAGTTTACAATTAGGTCATAGAATTTCAATTGATATTGATTTATTCTCAGATATTGAATATGGTTCGATTGATTTTGACACAATAGAAAATTTTCTTCTTTCAAAATTCAATTATCTTGATTTTAACTCTGACTTAATTCCTGCATTTGGAAAATCTTATACCATTGGAGATAATAAAGATAATTCTGTAAAACTTGATATATTTTATACTGATCCATTCATTACAAATGAAATTGTAATTGATAATATTAGATTAGCTTCAATTGATGAAATTATTGCAATGAAAATTGATGTAATTCAAAGAGGTGGACGAAAGAAAGATTTTTGGGATTTACATGAGTTACTAGACAAATACGATATTTCAGAAATGATTAAACTCCATGAGAAACGGTATCCATATAGCCATGATCCTAAATTAATTCATCACAATTTGACAAATTTTTCAATAGCTGATGATGATTTCGATCCAATTTGTTTAAGGGGGAAATATTGGGAATTTATAAAAGATGATTTCGAAGAATTAGTAAAAAAGTAAATACGTATAAATGTATATACATTTATACGTATTTACTTTTTATTTTCTTAAATACTGATTTAAAGCCTTCTCTATGATTTCTTTCATGTTAGAATCCTCTTCAATTGCTCTCTTTTTTAAATCTTTTAATAAATCTTTATTTAACCAAAGCATATAACTTTTCTCATTATCTCTCTTACTTTCCTTAACCTGAACTACTTTTTGTTTAGGTGGATTAGATTTTTGAATATTTTTTAATTTATCAAAAGCATTTTCCATTACAACATATTTAAAATTTCATTAGACAACTTTTCGATTTCATTTTTTGCTTGAGAATCATTAGTTCCCATAACTCCTCCATTTAAAAAAGAACTACCGTAAGAAATTCTATCGTGAATAGATGACAAAATTGGTAATTCGTATTTTTCTAATTGCTCAATAGCTTGTTCCTTAATTTTTACATTTGGTTTCAACATATTCAAAACAATAGCAGCTTTCAAATCTTTATTCCTTTTTTGGGCATTCTTGATTAATTCAATAGTTGTAGAAATTGCCATGATATCTGGAACTCCAACTTTTGTTGGAACTAAAACAAAATCAGATTCTTCAAATATTGGTTGAATTGTATCGATAATATAAGGAGGACTATCAATAAAAACTACATCGTATTCCGAGTCTCTAAGTTTCTTCATCGTCTTAAAATTGATGATATCAAAATCTTCAACTATAGACTGAAGATTCATAATAGTACCTTGAGGATCTACATCAGTTAAAGCTATTTTGACATCTTTACTGAACCTATAAGAAAGATTAAGAGCTAATGTACTCTTTCCTACACCTCCCTTTTGATGGGCTATTGTAATAATTTTACTCATAAATACGTATATACGTTTATATCTATATACAAATATATGTATTTATATTATATATTAAATAATTATTGTAATTTTAACTCATTAAAATAATAATTACGTCAGCGTAGGTTTCTTTTTAGAGTTTAATATTCAAAACGGAGAAATGGATCAAGAAAATTATAAAATAGTACAATCTATGATGGTTCATCGACCAGATCATCCACTTGTTAAAGCATTTATTGGTAAACTTTTACTAATTGAAGATGGCTACCAAGTCAATAAAAAAGGTTATATAGAAAAGCCCTGGTATGATTCTATTATCAAAAAACAGATTAAAAAATACAATGATAACCTGGTTATTTTTTAATTTATATACAATCATCTCTTCTATAAAAGTCGATTTACTATCATTATAGAAGAGATGATTTACTCTTTATTTTTGACCGTTTTGGATATGTTCATTGAACGTAAAAATGCGGTTTTCAGAGCATTTTCAAGCTCAGAATCATTTATCCAAAACGGCACTTACACAAAGTCAATTACTTAATCTAAATTATTTAGGTAGATAATAATCATTATGTTAAGTAAGATATTTTTAAAGAAACATTGACTTATTTTCGATTTAAAAATTTATAATCGAAAATTAATTCCTAATAAAATATAACGATGGTTTAATGTATAATTAGAATAACTATTATAATAATCGCTGATATTTTTAATGTCAAATGATTTATTATTTAGAAGGTTAGCTCCTCTTATATATAAAGTATAATTGTCTTTTTTAGGTCTAAAAAACATATAAGTATCTAAGAAATTATAACTACTATTTGATTTTAAATTAGGTTTATAAAAATCCCAAGTTAAATTAAAAAATAGTGAATTTATTGGTTTAATTAATAATTTTGTAGAATTATTAAGTGAAGAAAATTCAAATTTCTGCTCTAATCCTTCTGTGTTATTTTGATTATATCGATAATTAAAATCATTCTCAAAATTAACTGGAAATTTAAATGATGATTTTACGAAAAAATTAATTGTATAACTTTGATTAATATTTGTTCTTAAATCCGAATTATTAATTTGATTTTGATAATTCATCCTATTATAACTTCCTCTCAATCTTATATTTGTTCTTAATGGATAATAATATTTTTCGACAGAAGTTGACAAACCTAAAGATTCATTTTTAGTATCTAACAAAAAACTCGAAATTTTAGTCAAATCATTTTCAATTAAAATGGTTGAAAATATATTGTTTTTATTAATTTGATAATAACCATTTAGTATCCAATTAAATTGACGATAAGCATTTTGACTAGAAAAATCAAAACTAACTTTTTTAATCTTTTGAAAATCAAATGTGTCTAAATTCTTTTGCAAAGTTCTGTGATTAGTTAAAATATAATTTTGATATAAATAATTTTCTTGTGGTAACAGTTGATCTGATAATAAATTAAAACTCAACCTATTTTGAGCATTAAAACTATATATTAAGTTAATTATAGGATTAAAAACCGAACGCTTTATATTATTTTCATTGTTATTTAACCAATAATTTTTCAATTTTAACTGATTTACCCAAATTAATTTACCGATTACAAAACTATATTTACTTTCAATCGTGCTGTTGATAATTTCGTAATCTAAATTATTTTGAAAATCACTTTCCAAAAGTTCTTGACCTTGAAATAATTTAGACTCCAATTTATTCTGAATAAAACTTTGATTCGCATTAATTTCGTACTTACCTAATTTATTTCTTCCAAAAAAGTTAAATCCAACTGTTGTGAAATATTTTGTAAAAGAGCTTAATTGTATTGAATTTGAAACAAAATTAGTAGAACCTAAAAAATCTATTCCAGGAAATAAATCAAAATCTTGTGGTTTATCATTTACTGAAAATTGAGTATATAATTGTAAACTATTTTTTGCGCTAATTTTTTCGGTATACAATAAATGATTTCGAAAATATTTATTTTTTGACCTCAAATTACTTTCAAATTGATTTCTATAATTAGAATCGTAAAAATTACTCGTTGACATTTTTTCAAAACGATAAATCATATCATTTTCAATCATTGATTTGTTTTTATTCTTCCACGTCAATTTCAAATTAAAATCATACAAGATTGGTTTTTTAATAACTTTATTATTCTCCGAAAGATTAATTATACTGTCTCCATTAAAATTATAAGACGTTTCATTGGAAGTTTCATATCGTAAATGATCATTTAAAGCCGTAAAATTAAATCGAAGATTTGTAGCTTTAGAAATTTTATAAATTGTGTTTGTATTTCCGTACCAGTATTTATTTTGATTAGCTCTTTGTGTCCCCACATCACTACTAAAAGTTGTTTCGGTAATTGCTTTAGGTGCTAACTCTTCCTTAATTTTAGAACTTGTGACATCACTATTACCTGAAAAATAATCGTAAGGCGTTTCGTTAAACCCCGTGTTATTATATGATAATGTCGTAAAGTTTTTGATCACATTAGAAACAATTAAGCTATTTGCTTTTGTTTGAATACGATTTTCTATTCCTCCTGCCAAATCAAAATTTGCAGAGACATCAGCCATTCCTTTTTTCAATTTAAGATTTAAGGCTACTTGGTCTGTATATTTTATATTTTTTAAAAGTGGATTCTCTTCGAAATTATCAATTGCTTGTACTTGTTCTATTATTTCTGGAGAAATATTTTTAGATCCATTCGTATATTGATTTCCAAATAAATCATCTCC
Organism: Empedobacter sp. UBA2044; assembly: GCF_002333005.1. Classification (NCBI taxonomy): domain Bacteria; kingdom Pseudomonadati; phylum Bacteroidota; class Flavobacteriia; order Flavobacteriales; family Weeksellaceae; genus Empedobacter; species Empedobacter sp. UBA2044. The sequence continues at coordinate 11,966 of NZ_DDBA01000024.1, read as the reverse complement.
GTCTAACAATAATTTCTCTATTGGTTTATTCTTATATTTAATTGTTCCATCACTTTCCACTTTTATTCCTGGCATTTTTCTAAGAACATCTTCTATACTTTTATCTAAATCACTTCTGTAGTGATTGACATTGTAATTTATTGTATCATTATTTACAGTAAACGGTTTTGAGTTTTTTATTGTAACTTCCTTTAGTTGAATGTTACTTCTTAATAAAACAAAATCTATTTGATTTTCTAGTAATAATTCTGATCTTATAATTATTTTAAATTCTTTTTCAAACCCTAACTTATAAACTTCTAAAAAAATTGTATCGCTTACTTCAGATAAATCTATTTGATAAAATCCATTAGATTTAGTTGATGTAAATTTTTCTATTAATTGATTGTCTTTATTTTTTATCAAAACAGAAACAGATGAAAGTGATGTTTTTCCTTCATCTGTTATATTTCCTTTTATAATTTGTGCTTGTATAAAACTCCCTACGAAAAAGAGAATTGATAAAAATAAATTTCTCAAATGTATTGTTTTAATCTACTAAACACTCTATTTTACACTTCGGAACACTTTCTGTTATTTCATTACCTTGAGGGGTTACAACTATTCTATTATTTTCTTTGTACCATTTTTTATACATCTCTTGGAATTCTTTAAAATTAATAAATTTCATATTATCCTTGTATGGATTATCTATCTCTATATTTTCATTTTTCAATGTTATATCTGTTGCTGTTATTTTAAATTGATTATCTAAAGAATATACCTCAAGTATTACACCTGGTAATCCATCAAACTTCCAAGGTCCACCATAAGTAAATCCTAATTCTGTTGTGAAATAAGCTTGATATTTACGTCCATAATATTCCATTAAAGCCATCTGACATTCATAACCAAGAACTTTTTTTGTTTCATTAGTTAGTTGCCATTTAAAAACACTAATAGGATCTATTGTAAGAAACTCTTTAAAAGCTATATTGTTTTTGTAATATATTTTATTCTTTTGATAATCTTTATACATATTACTTACTCCTTCTTTACTTATAATTTGTATTAAGTTTTCATCTAAATCCATGTTTTTTTGCTTAAAATCAATCGTAAACAATGATTTTTCATCACTTAAGGATAGATAAGATGGTCTAGTTGAATTTGGTAATCCTTCCCAATTATATTCATATTTATATTTTATAGTAAGACTACTCTGCGCAAACAGAGTAGCCATAAATAATGTAAATAAAATATTTAATATTATTTTCATTTATTTTATTCAAAAATTATACAGTCCCTCCTTGTTCTCTTACATAATTTTCTGCAAACATTTTCACAAGTCCGCAATTTGATGCTGTAGATCCGGCATTACATTCGGTAAAAGTTTTTACTACTTCATCGTTATATGTAACTGTAGCAGTGCAACATGCTACTCCATTTACCTCCACTGTAGTCATTTTTATTTCAAACCCAGATGATTTAGTTTCATTTGCCATCGCAAATGTTCCGATAAGTGCAAAAGCACTTACTAATAAGATTTTTTTCATTTTAATGTATTTTAGTTTTTAATAATTAATCATAGTTTGCAACCTATAATTACCCATTAACGTTAATTAGTTTAATATTAATAATAATTTTAGAGAAAAAAAAGTGCACATTAAAATTAAATAATTAAAACCCAAAAGTTTAACATTAGCCATATTTATAAATCTTCTATAACGTGTTTTATATAAAATACAAAACCTCCAATTGGAGGTTTTTTTATGTTCTAGAATTTCAATTATGTTAAATAGAAGTATAATGAATTTATTTTTATAATTTTCATTATAGATAAAATACTAACGTGCTTTTTCCACTTCGTGGACTGAACTTTTTTACAATTAAAAATAATACTCTATAAATCAATTAAATATTAAAAAAATATATACTATATTTATCTGTGAAGTTTAAATAAAAAGTATAATGAGAAAAATATATCCAGCAAGAGTTTCTTATAAATTATTAATAATAATTTTTTTAATTTCTTATTTACCTATAATTATAGAATTAATAAAGGAACAAATAATAACAAAAAGAATAATTGGTATTTTCATTTTTATGTCATTAATAATCTTTCTTGTTTCATATATTTTTTTTAAAACAAAATATATCATTGATAATCAGCATTTAAATATAGTTTGTGGTTTTTTCAAATACTCTGCTATTGATATTAATGATATAACAGAAATAAACAAAACAAAAAGTTTTATTGCAGCTCCAGCTCCTTCGTTTGATAGAATCAAGATATCTTATAATAGATATGATAATATTATTATTTCCCCTAAGAATAAAATGGATTTTATTAATAATTTGTTATTAATAAACCCTAAAATTAATAATAAAGTGAATTAACATTAAAAAAATATAACCAAATAAAATTTGAATTATGAGAAAATTTATATTCCTTTTATTTACTTTTTTTACAAGTATATTCTTGTTAACTAATTGCGATCAAGACGATACTATTAATTATGTTGATAATAAACCCAGTGGCGAAGAACTTTTTAAAGCTATTTTTTTTCTAGAAGGAGATTTAGCTAAAAGAATTTCATATTATCAACCAATATTAGCTCAAATGGATGAGTTTGAAAAAAAACATCCTGAAATTATAAAATCAAAATCTCAAAAAATTAATTATTTTATAGAATTAATCAAAAAAAACGATAATGCTTATTTTAATAATTTAAAAAACTCTATTGAATCTAAAGATGTTAAAAAGGTAGAATCTAGTATTTTACAAGGTGGTGATTTAATAAAAGCAGTTGCTATTATAGATTATTCTAAAATGAATAGCTCTGATGTTTTGGATAAATATGATTTTTCAAATAAAAATGATTTAAAGACTTTTTTAAAAAATAATGAGAAAACTTATGAAAAATTATTAAATGATGACGAAAATAGCATTCAAAATATCAATCCAAACAAAGAAGCTTGTTTATTTCCATATGCTGTTGTTGCTGCAGTTGTATGGGAAGCTGCAGCTGCTGTTAATGTAGTTGCAATAGCAACAGCTGTTGCTATTACAAAAGCTGCTTTTTGGGATCCTACTGAATCTGTTGAAGCAAATAGCAAAAATTCTCTTGAAAAAGATATTTTCCTTAAAGAAATTACTTTTGATTTAACTGAATGAAACTTATTAAATATCTTATAATCACAATAGTTATGTTATCTTTCATAACTATTGTTTTTATTACTTCACTTCCAATGTCTGTATTTAATATTTCTTTCTCAAAAAAATATAATACAGGAATCTTAATACCTGAAGGATGGGGCTTTTTCACAAAAAACCCTAGAGAAAAAATCATAACAATGTATGAGATTAGAAATAATGATACAATATCTTTGACTTATAAAAACGCATCATCAAAAAATTATTTTGGATTAAGTAAAAAAAACAGGCGTATAAACTTTGAATCAAATATTTTAATCGCTCAAGCTAACAAAAGTTTAATTTGGTATAATAAATCACAAAAAAATCCAAAATTCATAAAAATAAAAAGAACTAAAAGAATCCTATTTATACCTTCCGGCAATTATGTAATTATTGAAAAAGAAATACTCCCTTGGTCATTTGTGAAATATAAAGAATATTATAAAAATGAATATAAGATTGCCTACATATCTATTGAATAAATTCATTTCAACACTAAAAAAGAATAATGAAAAATTGTTAATGTTATTCAATTCTTTTTCAAATAACACTATTCAAACACCTATATATGGTATTTCAAGAAGTTTATTGGCTTTTGGCACACTTATTACTTTTATTTTCAGTAACGAAAAAATTCTTTTTGATCCTGATATTAATTTCTCAAATAGATATGTAAAAACCATTTTTGACGACATAAATTTCTTTTTCCTTTTTGATTTTGATAATCTTATATACGCAAGGTTTATAACTATTATAATTTTAATTATTGTTATTTCAGGTATATACCCTAGGTTTACTGGTGTTTTTCATTGGTGGATATCATTTAGTTGGTTCCAAGCAGGAGCATTAGTAGAAGGAGGAGATCAAATAACAGCAGTAATAACATTTTTATTAATTCCTATTACAATTTTAGATAAAAGAACTTCTCACTGGGGAACAGATGAAACTAATAATAATTATATTTTAAATTTTGTTTCTTATTTATTTTTATTTCTTATTAAATTACAAATTTGTTTTGTTTATTTCCATGCTGCTGTTGAAAAAATATATAAAGTTCCAGAATGGGTTGATGGCACTGCCATATATTACTTTTTTAAAGACCCTGTATTTGGATACCCTGATTGGATGGATCCATTTTTATCATTAATTATTGAGTCTAAAATTGTCTTTTTTATAACATGGGGAACGATTTTATTTGAATTAATATTAGCAGGTGCTTTTTTTATGGATAATAATAAAAAAGTTTACTTATATCCATTAGGTATAATATTTCATCTCATTATATGGTTAATATTTGGACTTTCTTCTTTTTTCTTTGCAATGGCAGGAGCATTAACGCTATATTTAATACCTGTTTCCTATTACAAATTGATAAATAAAAAACATACATTTTTACAATAAGTAGTGTAAGTTAAAAATCTATAACACATTTTATGTAAAATAACATAATAAATCCTCCAATTTGGAGGCTTTGGATGTCCTAACTAAAATTCCATAGTAAGAAAAGGTATAAAACTTACTTAACATGATGAAAGGACAAAAAAATCATTACGAGGCGTCATTTAAATTGCTAGCAGTAGAATTGAGTTATGAAAGAAGTAACATCTCAGAATTAGCTAGGGAAATTGGAATAAAAGCTTCATTATTATACAAATGGCGCAAAGATTATCAAGAATACGGATTCAATAGTTTTCCAGGAAAAGGCAATTTAAAGCTAACAGTAGAACAGGATCGAATAGTAGAATTAGAAAAGAGACTAAAAGATGCTGAATTAGAACGTGATATCTTAAAAAAAGGCAATCAGCATTTTCTCTAAGAACGGTCGATGAAATACAGATTCATAAAGAATCATGAGCTTAAATTTCCGATTGAGAAAATGTGTTTTATATTAAAAATCAATTACAGCAGCTATTTTAAATGGAGAAAGAGAGGTTATTCCAATAGACTTTTGAGAAAAAATTTGATGTTGAATAAAATAACATATTTATATTTTGAATTTAAGCAGAGATACGGAAGTCCTCGAATTCATTCAGAATTAAACGCTTTAGGTTATAGAATATCACTTAAAACAGTTGCTAAATAAATATATGCAAGAGCTTGGTTTAAGAAGTAAATTAAGTAAAAAGTTTAGAATTACAACAAATTCCAAACACAATTATTTAACTGTGAATAATCTACTTAATCGATATTTTAGTACTTCAAAACGTTCAATGAAATGGGTATCAGACATTACTTAACTTATATTCAAACTCAAGAAGGATTTTTGTATTTAACAACAATCATCGATTTATTTGATAGAAAGGTCATTGGTTGGAGTTTAAGCCACACTATGAGTACAGAAGAAACGAGTTTAGTAGCATGGCGTATGGCTATAAAAAATAGATCAATTAAAAAAGAAATGTTATTTCATTCCGACAGAGGTGTTCAATATGCTTCGAAGAAGTTTACAAACGTGCTTGATTCTTATGGTGTTATTCGTAGCATGTCTAGAAAAGGAAATTGCTGGGATAATGCTGTAGTTGAGAGTTTCTTTAAATCTTTAAAGAATGAAATGATTTATGGAAATAAATTAATTACCAGAGAAAAAATAAAAACGAAAATTTTTGAGTATATTGAAATTTGGTATAACAGAAAAAGAAGACATAAAGCTTTAGATTATAAAACGATCTTTGAGTTTAATAATAATTTACAATTTTTAAAATATGTAGCTTAGCTTATACTGGAAAATTCAGGGGGATATCCAAATCAAACATTGTATATATTGTCGATAGCGAAATGGAGCGTATAAAGAACGACCCGAATTTACAGCATTTGATACAGGAGGGATAATATTGAATTTTTAAATCATTTATTTTGAAATATTTTAAATTACAGCGTCTTATAAAAGAGAGCAGACTTTTTTATTAACTTTGTTAAGTGAAAAAAATGTTTTCAATATTATTATTGTCTGTGTATTTAATTTCGACAACTGAATTAGGTCAGTTATTGAAGTTTCCTATACTTATAGAGCATTATTTCGATCACAAAGAAAAAAATCCGGAGGTTACTGTTTTGCAATTTTTGGAAGTTCATTACGCCGGGAGCCATCTGGAAAACCATCCACACTATGACGATTATGAACAAGACAAACAATTACCGTTTATCGTACATATCGATGTTTTGAATATCAGTTTTGTACTTGTCCCCCCTTTTAGTTTTGATATAGAAACCAAAGAACTTGTAGGCAAAGAAACGAAAACATTGCCTTTGGACGATACATTTTCTGATAACAATTACCGTTCTGCCATCTGGCAACCTCCGAAATTCTGTTAATCTTTTTTGATTTCCACGATGAATCCTTTCATCGTGCATTTGCTGTTTGATAATACTTTCATTCGGGCAGTCGGTGTATTTTGTGTCCGCCTGTAGGATTGATCATGTATTCGAAACGTCAAATCTCTTTATTTATCATTTACGATTAACAGAATAAATTATGCTTACAAAAATCATTGAGTTTTCTGTAAAGAACAAACTCATTATAGCATTATTGGTTCTTGGTTTAATCGGCATTGGCTCTTATCAGGTAAGCAAATTACCGATTGATGCCGTGCCGGATGTTACCAATAATCAGGTGCAGGTTATTACCATCGCTCCTTCTTTTGGAGCCACCGATATCGAACGTCTGGTTACTTTCCCGATCGAGCAGGCGAACTCCAATATTTCCGGACTCAAAGAAATCCGCAGTTTTTCCCGTTTCGGATTGTCCTTGGTTACCATTGTTTTTGATGATGGTATTGATGTGTATTGGGCAAGGCAACAGGTTGCAGAGCGGCTGCAGCAGGTTCAGAACGAAATTCCGCAAGGTATCGGAACTCCGCAATTAGGACCAATTTCAACCGGTTTGGGCGAAATCTACCAATATGTCGTTCGTCCTAAAGAAGGTTTTGAACAAAAATACGACATTACCGAACTCCGCAGCATTCAGGATTGGATTGTGCGTCGGCAGTTACTTCAGGTCAAAGGCGTGGCAGAAGTCAGCAGTTTTGGCGGCAAACTGAAGCAATACGAAATTGCCGTAAATCCCGACAGACTCAATGCTTACGGCATTACCATCAATGATGTTTTTGATGCACTGAATGCCAATAATCAGAACACCGGCGGGGCTTATATCGAAAAAGGGCCAACCGTTCTCTACATCCGCAGCGAAGGTTTGGTGGGTAATATTGAGGATATTCAAAATATTTCCATTAGCAATAAAAACAATGATGTACCATTGTTTATCCGCGATGTAGCCGATGTAAAAATTGGCTTTGCCACCCGTTACGGAGCGATGACCTACAACGATCAGGGTGAAGTTTCCGGTGCTGTGGTGATGATGCTGAAAGGTGCTAACAGCAGTCAGGTCATCAAAGATGTAAAAGCCAAAGTGGCTCAAATCCAGAAAACCCTGCCCGAAGGCGTGGTGATAGAACCCTTTCTTGACCGTACCAAAATGGTGAACAATGCCATCAGCACGGTAGAAAGAAACCTTCTGGAAGGTGCATTAATCGTGGTATTTGTACTCGTTTTATTTCTCGGAAATTTCAGAGCCGGCTTACTCGTGGCTTCGGTAATTCCGCTGGCCATGCTTTTTGCCATTTGTATGATGAACCTTTTTGGGGTGAGTGGCAACCTGATGAGTTTGGGTGCTCTGGATTTTGGATTAATCATTGACGGAGCCGTCATTATTGTAGAAGCCGTCCTGCATCAGTTGGCACTGAATCCAAAGTTCAGGAATCTGCTGAAAATTCCGTCCAACGATATGGACAATGTGGTTACAGAATCTGCCGGAAGAATGATGAACAGTGCAGTTTTCGGACAAATTATCATCTTCATTGTGTACATTCCGATCCTAACATTGCAAGGGATTGAAGGGAAAATGTTCCGCCCGATGGCAGAAACGGTGGCGTTTGCATTATTAGGTGCATTTCTGCTTTCCCTAACCTACATTCCGATGATGAGTTCGGTTTTGTTGAAGAAAAGAAGTTTAAAACCTTCGTGGTCGGACAGGGTAATGAAGAAAGTAGAAGCGCTTTATTTGAAAACCTTGCTGAAAGTTTTACGCATTCCGAAAACCATTTTTACCATAATCGGGATATTGTTCATCACGGCAATAATTCTGCTAAGCAGAATGGGCGGCGAATTTATTCCGTCTTTGGAAGAAGGTGATTTTGCGGTGGATACCCGCGTTTTACCGGGCAGCAACCTTACCACCACGATTGAAAGTACGCAAAAAGCAGCCCATATCTTAAAAACCCGTTTCCCCGAAGTGGAAAAAGTGGTCACCAAGATAGGAAGTGGAGAAGTGCCTACCGATCCGATGCCAATGGATGCTTCGGATATGATGGTCATTCTGAAAGACAAAAAAGAATGGACTTCCGCCAAAACGTTTTCCGAATTATCAGAAAAAATGAGCAAAGCACTGGAAGATGTGCCCGGTATTACAGTTGGTTTTCAGTATCCGGTAGCGATGCGTTTTAATGAACTGATGACTGGTGCAAGACAGGATGTGGTCATCAAAATCTTTGGCGATAATCTGGATTCTTTGGTGCAAAATGCCAACCAACTCGGTAAAATCATTGAAACGGTAAAAGGTACACAAAACCTTTATATAGAACCGGTTTCCGGGCTTCCGCAGGTGGTGGTAAAATACAATCGTCCCGTGATTGCTCAGTATCATCTTTCTGTTGCAGATGTCAATCGGGTGATTAATACCGCATTTGCCGGACAGAGTACAGGTTTGGTTTTTGAAGGCGAAAAACGCTTTGATATGGTAGTACGCCTGAATGCCAGTGACCGAAAAAACATCAATGATATTCAAAATCTATTGGTTCCAACACCTGCAGGCAATCAGATCCCGCTCAATCAGCTGGCAACCGTAGATGTGGTGGAAGGTACCAATCAAATTCAACGTGAAAATGCACAACGCCGTATTGTCGTCGGCTTCAACATCAAAGACCGTGATGTGAAAAGCATTGTGGAAGAATTGCAGGGTAAAGTGGACAAACAGATTAAACTTCCGGCCGGCTATTCTATTACGTATGGCGGTTCTTTTGAAAATCTGAACAACGCCAAACAACGGTTGATGATTGCCGTTCCGCTGGCATTGGCATTGATATTTGTCCTGTTGTTTATGGCGTTCAAGTCGATTAAAGAAAGTCTTCTGATTTACACCGCCATTCCGTTGTCGGTCATCGGAGGTGTATTTATGTTGAATTTACGCGGAATGCCTTTCAGCATCAGTGCTGCCGTTGGTTTTATCGCTCTTTTTGGCGTAGCGGTTTTGAACGGTATTGTATTGATTTCAGAATTTAACCGACTGCATAAAAACGGCATTAGAAATATCGTCAGAATTGTGATTGATGGCGGCGAAAGCCGATTGCGTCCGGTATTGATGACCGCAGCCGTTGCCTCCCTCGGCTTTATCCCGATGGCAATAAGCACAGGTGCTGGAGCAGAAGTGCAGCGACCTTTGGCGACCGTGGTAATTGGCGGACTGATATTGGCCACTTTGCTCACCCTTTTTGTCCTACCGCTTTTATATGTCAATATCGAAAATGGATTTAAAATGAAAAAACCAAAATCCAAACATGTCGCCTCTGTTCTGTTGATTTTTATGCTGTTTTCAGGAATAAAAATGAAGGCACAAACCATAATTTCTTTAGATGAAGCCGTGCAAACAGCGTTGCAAAACAATCGCAACCTGAAAAATGAAAAACTGCGTTCGGATTATGCCAAAGCATTGATTAAAACTTCTAATGCCGATATTCCGCAAACCGCAGTTACAGCAGATTACGGACAAATAAATAGTGCATACAACGATATGAAATTCGGGATTTCACAGAGCATCGCTTTTCCAACTGTGTATCAGAAACAGAAAAATTTGCATTCCGAAGAATGGAAAAAAAGCCAGTTGAATGTTTCGCTTAAAGAATTTGAACTGAAAAAAGCCGTCAGCCAAAGTTATTTCCAGATGGTGTATTGGAAAGATAAGGAAAAATTGCTGAATGAAACGTTGCAACTGTACACCCAATTTTTAGACAAAGCCAGTTTGCGTTTAAAAGCTGGAGAAAGCAATATTCTGGAAAAAACAACGGCTTCCAACCAAAAATCGGCGATTGAGATTCAGTTGAAACAAGTGCAGCAGGAAATAAAAACCTTGCAGTTGCAGTTCAGTTGGTTGCTCAATTCCGAAACGGAATATCTTCCTTTGGAAAATTCCAGACCGGTTCTTTTGCTTCAGGAAAATGCTTCGCATCCCTTGTTACATGTATTGGAACAGCAAAAAACGGTTGCCGGCAAACAAACCGAAGTGGAAAAATCCAGACTTCTTCCGGGTTTGCAAATCGGTTATAATCTCAATTCGTTCAAAGGTATGGGACCTGATGATAAACTGTATTCTGCTACACCACAGTTTCATTCGGTGATGGTAGGTGTTGGCATTCCAATATTTTCAGGCGGACAAAAGGCAAGAATTCACGCTTCTAAAGTGGCGGAAAGCATTGCGGAAAACGATTGGCATAATACGGAATTTGCATTAGAGAAAAAACAGAAACAGCTCAAGCAAATGTATCAAACGAATCTCGAAATCATCAACCGTTACGAAACTGATGAACTGAAAAATGCAGACATCATTACCAAAACAGCACAGCAACAATTCATTAACGGAGAAATCAATTATCTGGAATTTGTAATGCTCGTCAATCAGGCAGTTTTGCTCAAAAGCAATTATGCAGATGCCCTATTGAAACTAAACGAAAGCGTGGTTGAACTGAATTATATCACGATTCAGTAGTTGATGAACAGGATATTTTAAACAGTAAACAGAATTTTTCAAATCAATATATAATTAGACAAGAAAATGAAAATATTAAAATTATACGGTTCTTATTTTTTGGTCTTGATAGTACTGCTTTCCGCAGTTCAATGTCAACAAAAACAAGAAACCACCGCCACCAAAACTGCAAATCCGAAAGACGAAAACACGGTTACTTTCACCGATGCACAGTTACGCAATGCCCCCATTGAAACCACAGAACTGTCGATGCAGCATATTTCCACCGTATTGAAACTAAACGGGAAAATTGATGTACCACCACAAAATCTGGTTTCCGTAAGTACACCGCTGGGCGGCTATCTGAAAAGCACCCGCCTTTTGCCTGGGATGAAAGTAGTTAAAGGTCAGGTAATTGCCGTTATTGAAAATCCGCAGTTTGTACAGTTGCAGCAGGATTATCTGATGGCAAAATCCAAATACCACTTTGCCCAACTGGATTATAACCGACAAACTAAGCTCAACCAAAGCCAGGCAAGTAGTGATAAAGTGATGCAGCAGGCACAATCCATTATGAGCGATCAGAAAATTCTGATGAATTCCATTGCCCAGCAACTGAAGTTGGTCAACATAAATCCGGCTAAGATATCTGCCGGAAATATTCAGCAGAGCGTACCTGTCTATAGTACCATCAACGGTTTTGTGAGCAAGGTGAATGTGAATGTAGGCAAATATGTAACGTCTTCGGATGTGCTGTTTGAACTCATCAATCCATCGGATATTTACCTCAATCTAAAGGTGTATGAAAAGGATTTGGAAATGCTGAAAACCGGGCAACGGATTGTGGCTTATACCAATGTAGATCCTTCAAAAAAATATGCCGGCGAAATTTTGCTGACAAGTAAAGATGTGGACGGAAGTGGCATGGCTGAGGTGCGTTGTCATTTTGAAAAGTACGATCCGGCTCTTATTCCCGGGATGTATATGAATGCCGAAGTG
>NZ_DDBA01000031.1:0-2669 GCF_002333005.1 Empedobacter sp. UBA2044 | reverse complement strand
AATGCAAAGCATTACAAGTCTATGCTTACAAATCGGTCAATAATGGCTACTCGCTAAATGCTTTAGAACATTCGCATATAAAATGCGAACATAAATCATTTTTAACGCTCTTTACGCCGAATTGACACTCGACTTTTCAGCAAGGACGGTTTTTTAAATTCGTTGTTAAAAGTGGATTAGAATTAGAAAAAAAGTGATACAAAGATTCTGCACTTCGATATTTCGGTAAACATAGTAATCGGGGTTCTGTAACAGAGTTTAGAATGACATAAAAATCCCTTTATCTAAAAAAGACAAAGGGATTTATTTGAATGATATCAATAACTAATGAATAAAATAGAAAATTATTCTTTTAAATTGATTTCAACTCGTCTATTTTTCTGACGATTGTTATTATTTGAATTGGGGTAAAGCGGAGCTGTTTTACCCTTCGAAATGATTTCAATCTTTTCAGTTGGAATACCTTTATTAATTAGGTAATTTGAAACAGCTTGCGCACGTTGCATACCAACTTGTAGATTTCTATTTTCTGTACCTATATCACATGTATGTCCAGTTATTTGAATAGATTGCCAATCATGTTTTTTTAGTAAGTCAGCAATTCTACTCAATTGCTCTTGTTGATTTACAGAAACAGTTGTAAGACCTAAATGATCAAAAATTATTGGCTTTTCTATTTCTTTTTTGTCACTATCTGATAAAGGTTTTAATTCTGGTATTTCTTGTTTTATCGGTTCTTTTATCGGTTCGACTACTGAAGGTAAAACTTCTTCTTCCAAACTAGCTTCTTCTATTTGAGGTGGCAAAAGTAATTGTGTTTTAGATTTTCCAATACCCAATTTTATTTGTATACCATATGCCAATAGTTTCGATTGATCAATCATGTTTGATGAACTTAACACACCATTTGCTAGTTGAGTCATCTTTTCTGCTTCGTAGTTTACCAGTGGACTATTGACTGCAACTTGCTTAACCATATCATTCAATCCATAATCGAGATAAACACCTGTATAAACTCTAACTTTGTCCGATAATTTGAAACTAACACCTGTTTCTGCGCTCAAAGTAAAACCTGTCTTTAGCTTTGTTGAGTTTTCAGCTTTCCAATCATTTAATGTTCCAAAACCATGTTGTGGTAAGTTTGTTAATTCTACATTAAGGTCTTCGTAATAGCCACTTGTTTTAATCTCATTTACGTTAATTGTAGATTTTTGACTAAATGGAAATACCACTTTTCCTCCTGCATTGATATAAAATTGTGTTGTTCCTTTGGTATGGTATTGAACCATTAATGGGATACTTACGCCATAAAATCGACTTTTTTCTTGATAACCTTTTGTTTGTACGCGATATTCGAAAGCATCACCGTCGCTATCGACTTGATACGTACTGTTTATTTCATCATTTAAACGAGTTGTATTGCGAAAGAGCGAAAATTCTACTCCTGTTATCAGGCTCCAATTTGGGTTGATAAAGTAGGTGTAACCAACACCTACTTTTCCACTTGTTTTTAACGTTGTTTTTCCATTATAAACATTATAATTTAAACCTTGAGGTCCTCCATTCAACGTAATACTCCATTCTTGTGCTTGTCCGATATTTCCTATTAGAGCTATAGCAATGCTTAATATAAATTGTTTTTTCTTCATCGTTTTGAGGTTCAAAAGTTAATTCACTAATAATTTTACAGATTCACGTTTACCATTTTCTAAGAATAAATAAATGATATAAATTCCTGGAACCATAGGAACTTGAGTTACCACTTCTGGTGATACTTGATTGATCTCTTTGTTCAATTTACCTGTGATATCTGTTATCATAATTTTGGCACCTTTCAATTCTTCAGATGGATAATCTGCTTTAATGGTAAATGTTGTCCCTTGTCGCGCAGGATTTGGAACTACTTTTACACCTCCTTTGTGTTGACTTGCAACAATAGCCAATGGGCATGTTTCCATAGTGTTTCCATCTTTGTCTTTCACGACTACCATGTAACTACCATTAAGCGGAGTCGGAGATGTATAATATTGTCCTTGAGCACCTACAATTGCTTGTCCATCTTTGTACCATTGCCAGCTCACAAAATCATCTGATGAATTATCGAAAATTAAGACATCCTCCCATTTTTTCTTGACTTTTCCAATTAATCTCATGTTCACTTGTTTTATGACATGAGTTGCAGGTAAATAATTGTTATTTCCATCTTGCTGTGCTGTAATATCTACAGAACCTTGTTTATTGAATGTCAAACTATTTCCAATAACAGCTGCAATAGTTGAATTGGATGATGTATAATAAACTGGTAAATCACTTGATGCTGTTGCATTCAGTATCAATGTATTTTCACCATCACAACCAATTGTTAAGTCTTGTGTCCATGTGATTACTTGTGTTGCTTTATTAATCGTTAAATCAGCAGTTAGCGTTTGATCTTGATAGTTATTACCACCAGTAATATTCGCAGTAACGGTATATGTACCTGCTTGCGACTGATTATTGTTTACATAGTTAACCGTTGTTCCTTTTGGTAACAATCCAACAATAGCTAAGGATTTAGCTGTACCATCGTATGTAAAACTATTGTCATTAAATGTAATACCTACTAAACTAGCTTTAGTAATCGCAAAATCTGCTTTCTGATACGTAAGGTTATAGTTTGGTGAAGCAGC
>NZ_DDBA01000080.1:0-4144 GCF_002333005.1 Empedobacter sp. UBA2044 | reverse complement strand
CTATTTCAGGACGGGACACTAATAAAAATAATAAAGGCTGTCTATTTGTTAGGACAGCCTTTTTTAAATTATATTTTTATAATATATATTTTCTGGATTTTGAGGATCGATTAAGATATCGACATCTTTTCCTTTTTTTAAAATCTCATTTGCATTAACATCTCCAAAATATTCAAACTCTGTATAGTAAATTTTCTCATTATTAGGATGTTTATAAAAGACTTCAACTATATAATCTGGCAAATGATTTTCTCCTAATAAACCTCTTTTTATTTCAATAATATGTGCTTTTACTTTTACTCCTTTATTTAATAATCTTGAATGATTTAGGTAATCAAATAAATTGACGAAACCTAAATACCCCATAAACAAACTACAGAACAGAAAAACTACTCCAAGTAGTTGATTAAAAAATACACCAAGATTTAGAAAAGAGCATATTAGAACAAATCCTAAACTTAGAATTAAACATCCTATTGCGATTGACAATTTCATTATTCTTGTATTTGCTATCTGTTTTTCACAAACCGTACCAAAAACAAAAAATTGTCCTATAAAAATAATTTTATTATAAATTTATTTAAAAACACTAATAAGCTGCTGTAAATCTGCTTTTTATATGATTGGCATTTTCAATTTCATCTGCAATTACCACTGCAACATCTTCCACAGACAAAATACTACGACCTTCTGCATTGAAAACAGGAACATCATTTCCTAAACGATACGTACCTTTTCGCTCTCCAGAAGTTCCTTGATGCATTTCTGGCGCTGGAGAAAACATTGTCCAATCCAACTCATTATCTTGTTTCAAGATATTATAATAATCTCTCGCAGCCAAAGCACCTTGTTTTATTTGCTCAGGAAAATCTGGCGCGTCTACAATTTGTAATTCTTTTTGATCATTCACATACAAACTTCCCGCTCCACCAACAACAATCAAACGTTTTACGCCTGCTAATTTAGTTGCTTCTTCAATAGCTTTTGCGCCTTTCAAATAATCTTCATAAATATTTGGATTTGTCCAACCAGCATTAAAAGCACTTACAACCACATCAGCACCTTTCAAATCTGTCGCCAAAGCTTGCACATCGTTGACATCTAACGCCACTTTTGCTACATTTATACTATCCAAAACCTTGTCTGTATTTCGCGCAAATGCTTTGATAGATTGATTTCTATTTACCAATTCTTCTACGATATGTGAGCCTACAAAACCTGTTGCCCCAATTACTGCTACTCTCATTTTATTTAATTTTTGATTTTATATTGTAATTAATTTTGTTACATTTAAAGATAAAAAATTTACTGAAATTCATCAGAAAATTGTTTTAAAGTTTTATGATTTAAAGATTTAATCAATTCTAATTCAGCATGATCAAATAATTTTTCAAGATTGTCATTCATTTGTTTACCAACTGGACATTCAGGATTGGTATGATTCATTCTTCCAAAAACATTTTCTTGATTGACAATTTTATAGACATCGCCTAACAAAATATCAGCAGAATCTTTAACTAAATGAATTCCTCCATCTTTACCTTTTTTCGAATCGATGAAACCTGCTTCTTTCAAGAATTTAATCTCACGACGAACCACAACAGGATTCACATTAATACTTCCAGCAATAAAATCAGAAGTTATTAATTGTCCTTTGAATTTTTCAGTCAAAACTAAAATATGAATCGCCGTTGCAAATCTTAAATTATTCATTTCTTTAAATCGATGGGACAAATTTAGTACAAAATTTTTAATTGTAACAAATATTGATACAATTTTATTAATTAATTTCTCTTAAATTTGTTGCATACTCCTATACATATGGAAAATTATAAAAAACATTTATCAAATATTATTGATCTGACAGAAGAACAATGGGCAGAAATTGAAAAATTTTTGGTGGTAAAACACATCAAAAAGAATGAATTTATTTTAGAACCTGGTGAATATTCCGAAGATTATTTTTTTGTTGAATCTGGTGTTATTCGTTCTTATACAATAGATGAAAACGGAAAAGAACATGTTTTACAATTCGGAACAGAAAATTGGATTGTAAGTGATAGAAATAGTGCTTTTTGTAAGCAACAATCAAAGTTTTATATTCAAGCAATAGAAGATTCTACCGTTATTTTATTGAATGAAAAATTAAATAATCTAATCACTCGATTAAATCCAAATTATTTAGCTGCTCAAAATAAATTAATTCAAAATCATGTGCGCAGTTTACAAGATCGTATTAATTTATTACTTGGTGCATCTGCAAAGACTCGTTATTTAGAATTTATGCGTCTTTATCCCAACCAACTTTCTCGCATACCACAATGGATGATCGCCTCATATTTAGGCATCACACCCGAAAGTTTAAGTAGAGTTCGTAAAGAAATAGCACATGGATAGTTATAGTTTTGAAATTTTTGTACCAGAAAAACCTAAAAAAAATAATAAACAAATTGCGAAAGTAATCTTATCATTTCTCGCCGTTACTGTAATTAGTTTTGTGTTTTTGGAGCTGAAAGTTTTTAAAAATCAAACGTATTATTACATTTTTATTGGGCTTTTAGCTACTGCTGTTGCTTATTGGAATGGTTATTTTAAAAGACCTACTACAGAATTGAAAGGTAATTTTGATGGAAAATTGACATTTACAAAAGATACAATTTCTGTAAAGGATCAAACTTTTTCAATCAACGATTTATTTTCTATTGTCATTGATAATGAAGATTACAAAGGAAAAGCTGTAAAAGAATTTGGTGAGTTCGAAAACCCAGAAGGTTCGCACGGAATTAGTAATTTAATTACATTAAAAACAAAAGATAATCAATTTGTTGAAGCTTATTTTTTACAAAAATCATTAAATGAATTTTCTAAAATCGAATCATTTTTAATTCAATATTACAAAAACAATTTACTTTCTGAAGATGATTTAATTTCGATCATGCATTTAGAATATGATATTGATAAGAACGAGTTGAGAAAAAAATTAAGATAATTTAATTTTTCACTAACATATAAAAGTTAAGCTAGTCTCATTATTTAATGTAATTTTGTACCACTTAAAAACAATAATTTATGCAACCAACAGCAGAATGGTTAAAAACTTGGGAATCTAAAAGAGAATTCACTTTAGCTCCTAATGATTTAGAAAAATATTTTACAGATAAAGAAATTGGAGGTGTAGAAATCGACCAAATCGAAATGGGAGAAGTTTCTTTACCATCAGGTAAAATCTTTGTAAATGATCCTTTGGGTGAATATTTATCAATGGACAAAGATCCTTATTTCCTTGAAACGCCAAAAGGTAATTTTCCTGTAACTGCAAGCATCGTAAAATTTGAAGACGATGGTGATGTTGAGAATTTGATTGGTTGTATCAAAGTTGCTTTTACAAACGAAAAACCTGTTCGTTATGAAGAAGCAATGAAAGGAATTGAGTTGATTGACGAATTACAAGAAGGAGAATATTTTGGTTTTTCTATTGAAAGTGGTTTAGCAACAATTGTTGATGCAGAAGCAAAAGATTCTTTTGTAAAGTTTATTGATGAATTCGAAAGTAAAGGTGATGTAAATTTATATGATGATTATTTCAATGCATTATTTGTAGAAAACGCTAAAAATAATCCGAAATATCAATCAGAAGAAGGAGATTGGATCAATTGGACAATTCCAAATACAGAATTCAAATCGCCAATTTTTCAAGCTGGTTTTGGTGAAGGAATTTATCCCGCTTACTTTGGATACAATGAAAAAGGAGAAATTGTTGCATTTTATATTCAATTCATCGATGCTGAATTAGAAGATTCAGAAGATGATGATGAGTGGTTGTAATTAATTTTTTAGATCAAATAAAATTTAAAATCCTTCAAGAAATTGAGGGATTTTTTTGTTTAAAAATATGTATTTTAACATATTGTATATCATATTAAACAGAATGAGAAAACTTCTTATTAGCATATTTATTATAGAAACAATAAGCTGTTCTAAGAAAATTGATTATCAAAATACAATTTCAGCAATAGAATCCAATCAAGATTTATTTGATGATAATTACAGTTTAAGAGGGAAAACTAATATTTTTTATAATGATTCTATCCACTACTTTTATTTGGAATACGATACAATAGAATACCCGTTGTGCATTTTGATT
>NZ_DDBA01000069.1:22306-33899 GCF_002333005.1 Empedobacter sp. UBA2044 | reverse complement strand
TTTTTCAGGACGTTACAATTTGTTATTTATTCGGTAATTGCGGTGGACGCATTTTGTATTGATTCTGTTTCAAACTCATCAAAAAAGCTTCTAATGCATCCATTTCCGAAGCAGTTAAATTCAATTTCTGAACTAACTCTGTTGTTTTCGGAAATAATGAATCATTTTCTGTTTCTCATTTGGTTGAAAATGGAACATTCCTGCATTGTACATATTGATTACACCACGAATCGTAGGAAAAAGTCCGTTGTGCATATAAGGAGCATTTTGAGGAACTTCTCGTAATGAAGGTGTTTTGAATTCACCAACATTCTTAGCCAATTTAGTTGTATTGTATAATCCTAAATCCTCGTATTCTCGACCATAATATGTCAAACCTATATTATGAAATTTATTATCCGAAAAATATGCTGTATTGTGACAATTGATGCAACGCGCTTTTGTACGGAAAAGATGTAAACCTTCAATTTCTTGATCAGTTAATTCATCCGATTTTCCTGAAATAAATTTATCAAATCTATTTTTTGGTGATAAAATCGTACGTTCAAAGGTTGCAATTGCTTTTGTAATACGGTCATTCGTTACTTTTTCGTCACCAAAAGCAGCTTTAAATAATTCTTTGTAACCATTAATTTCAGCAATTCGTTTTGTTGCAAAATCAATATGATGATTCATTTCTTTTTTATCACGAATCGGAAATTCAGCTTGTTCTTCCAATGTTTTTGCACGACCATCCCAAAACATCACTTTTGAGTAAGCAACATTCATCAAACTCGGCGAATTACGCGCTCCCAATTGTCGATCTTCGCCATAAGGAACACGACGACCATCACCCCAATTCAGCTCAGGATCGTGGCAATTTGCACAAGAAATTTGATTTGAATTTGATAAACGAGGATCAAAAAATAAGGATTTTCCTAACTCAGCTTTTTCTTTAGAATACGGATTATCTTTAGGAAAAGGAACTTCGCCTAATGTACCAATATCTTCAAAACCATCTTTCAAAACACTTTCGTCAACAGTTGGTTTAGGCCATTTTGACTGATCTCCGCTACTATACAATGCACGTAATTCGGTAACTGTATAACCTTGATCGATTATTTTGTTACTGTTAAACGCATAAAATAGAGTAGTCGCACCAAATGCAACGATTGGAAGCATTTTTTTCATCTTCATTCTAATAATTTAATTGAATTCCGAAATTCATTAAATACGTATTATCTGTATTGATTTCGGTAAAATTGCTCTTATTTGTTGCAAATATACCTTTTAACTGCGTATATACTTCGATTGTTTTATTGTTTTTTACAGGTAAAATGTAGCGAATAGAAGTTGAAGCATCAAAATGATTGGTTGTATTGTACGCATAATCATAAGCCGCTACATTGTCATAGAAAGTATCTTCGTTGATTCCAGTCATTTTTGTATAATCAAAATAAGAATCCAATAAAGCATAATAATTAAAAGCTAAACCAATATTTATTTTCGAATTATCATTCAACATTAAATCTTTATTTCCATAAATACCAACATCTAACGATTTAATTTTCATGTCATAAATAGCTAAAGCATCGTAATATTTGTTCTGATTATAGCTTGTTTTGAATCCAAGAAAATAATTCATTTTCGTAACATCACGATTAGCTAAGTTAACATCAAAATTTAGATTTTGTAAACGATTTTGATAATTCATTCCACCGATAGAAACATCGTAATTTTCACCATCTTTTCTCGAAAAATCTAAACGTGTATTGATTGTATTGTTATCAAATTTTGTCATAAAATTCGCATAAGCAAAATGCTCGTTGATATCCCAAACATAGATAAAGAACTTATCTTCTTTTGTTTTGCTATCATACATTCGCTGTTGATTTTCTTGGTAATTGTAACCTAAAATCAACTTTGTATTGTCTGAATTAAATTGATATCCACCACCGATTTTAGAAATGATATTTCGTGTAAAATATTCGTAAATTGTTTTTTCGTTATCTATTTTATTTCTCAATGGATTATTAATTTCGCGACCATAACCAGCCATGTAACGCAAATAGGTATTCGAATTTTCTTCTACATCTTGATTTCTACCTTTATACTTTAGACTATAATCTTTATCTTTTCGACCATATGAACCTAACACAAAAATCTGATGTCCCTCAAAAAGTTCATAACCAACTTGAATTTCTCCAACTAATTGATTGTTTTTAATCTCTGGACGAGGATCTAATTTACGCGCCATTTTGTTGACATTCAATTCAGCTTTTGCAGCCAAAGTTAAATTGCCAAAATTTTTCGAAACTCCACCACGAATCAAATATTGCTGATTATCCCAATCTGCTGCACGCGGAACGTAGAAATATTGAGGAGAAAGCACTTGTTGCTCATCTGTACGCTCGTCAGAAAGGTTCCATGAAAGATTTTTTTCATTGAATTTCTGCAAGTCAATCATTCCGAAAATTCTAAAACCATTTTCAGTTGTATATAAACCTTCGCTCAAAAAACCGTAACGACTTGTTTCTTCTGCTGTTTGTTTACGCGAAAATTGATTGTTTTTATGACTGAAATAAATTCCAGTATGCGTATAATCTTTAATCGGTAAAGAATGTGTCGCAACAGGTAATTGCCAATTCAAATCCTTTATAACTTGTTCAGCTTCGTTAGAAGTTACTTTTATCGAATCATTTTCTTGCGCAAATGATGTACTTCCTAAAAGTAAACAAGCAAAAGAAACAATTTTCAATAATTTGTTATCGTATGTTGTTAAATCAATTGATTTCATGTTATTTAATTTCTATTGCGCAAAAATCTTTGGTTCAGCTTTGATGTTTACAAAATCGTTTGTCGAATTGTTTGTATCCTTCAAAATTATACGACCATTAATTGTTTTTTGAGTTTTACGAATAATAGATGTTGATGTATAAGATCCTGCTGTTAAATAGGCGTAACCAGCATCTTGTTTGTTCTGTAATTTTTTCGGAACCAATTTAGTTCCCATGTCTTGTGTTGTTTCTACAGCATCTAAAATAAAATAATTCGGCAATTGTAAATACTGATACGTCGTTTTATTTGATGGATTTTTAACTTTTCCAAAACCATTTATATCATTTTCATCAGCCCTAAAAAGAATATAAGCTTGACGACCTAAATTATCTAACAATAAATCTTTATTTCCATTTGCCCACCAAACAATATCTAAATCTGGAACAGCAGGATTTTGAATATCATATGAATATTGAGAACCTAAATAGCTCGTCATATTTACCTTAAAATCTGCATTTGATAAATCGACCGTCAACTCTGGTTTTAGAATTTCGATTACTTTACCATTTGCATCGGTGTAATTTCCTTTGTGATTTATCGCCGTTTGCGCAATTGTAATACTTTGTCCTGGTTGAACTGGATAAGTCGTTCCATTTCCTGGAATACGAACCGCATTCGCAACATACACATAACCTGTATTTGCTTCTGCACCTTTTGTGTTTCCTTCACCTTTAGACCAATCTAATTGTCCATTTGCTTGGGAATATGGTTGAGATTCGACTGTATTTGCGCCAAATAATTGTCCAAAAATTAAACCATCTGCATAAATTACTTCATTCGTCATTCCTGTTTGTATATTTTTTAGAATTGTTTTCGCATTTACAGGTAATTTTGAAGCATCAAAATCGCTATCAAAAGTAACTTTTGTTGTAAATGTAACGGGTTGAACCGCTGAATTTCCAAAATCATCATCAGAACAAGAATTAAATAATAAACTTGCTAAAATAGGAGTGAGAAGTATATATTTTTTTAACATAATAATCTTTTTTGAAATTGTTTAGAATTAGAAAGTATATTCAATTTTACCTCCCAATGAAAATTTTGCGATTTTTGAAACAATTCTTTCACCAGAATCGTTGATATAAGTAGGTTTTAAACCAAAAACATTTGTTGTATAAACAGATACTTTGAATCCATTTAAGAAATCTTTCGAAATACGTAAATGAAAATTATGCAATGAATTTTGTAATTCTGCTAATGTTTTTTGTGGAGCTTTAATCAAATGTCCGTATAATTCTGTATTTCCTCGATCTTCGACAGGAATTTCGTGATAAACAGAATTTTCATCTAAGTAACCAATTGGATTCCTATTGTTGTATTTATCGTGATTTTGAATAAAAATATGTTCTGTACGAAGAGATAAAATCAATCCAACTTTTTTTAAATGATAATTAAAATTTGTTCCAAACATTAAAGCTTCATCATTCGATTTTGGATTATAATAAACAGCATATTTCTCTTTTGCTAAAACATTTGTAGAAGCCGAATATTCATAAACAGGCTTATTATTTGTAGTTTTTGTATACGAACCATTCACTGAAATATCTAAATTTAGAGGTTTGATTCGGTTAAAATTCATAAACATTTCAATACCTTTATCTGTCGATTCTAAATTATTTTCCAAAGTATTATAAATAATTTGATAGGCTTCTTTCCCAATAACAGAATAAGTTGGAGTAGAAGTGGATGTGTCGACACTAATTGTAGAACCTTCTAAAGTTGCTACATGATCAACTCTTGAAATTCCATCCTTCAATTGATTATAATACCCTGTTACATTTAATGATCCAAAAGGTAAATTAACATCAAAACCAATTTCTGAATTGTAAGATCTACTTGGTTTCAAGTTTAAGTTATTTCCTTCCAAAAGAAACGTTTCAATCCACCCATATTGTTTATTGTTGACATAATAAATTCCGTCTCCCAACAAACGATCATAAATTCGATCTCCCGTGAATAGCTGATTTAACGAAGGTGCTTTAGAAGCAATACCGTATCCACCACGAATTCTAAACACTTTATTGAACGCATAAGATGTATTTATACGCGGTTGAAATGTGTTATTTCCATACTGATTATCGAATCTAAATCCTAAATCTAATTTGAAAACATTGTCATTTTCGCCAAATTTTACAATTCTATCTTCTGCATAGACAGACAATTGCCATTGCGTTTTGGTATTTTTGAAATTATAATCACGATAACCTAAACCACCTTTTGCACCGCTTAATGTATAATAATTAGGCGTTGTATTTTCGTCCGTATATGTCCCTCGACCTTTGTTAGAGCTTGATCGAGAAGATAAACCAACAGAAAAAGTATGGTTCCAATTATTTTTAGATTCGTAATTTTTCACACCTTCTATATTTAAGAAAGTAGACATCGGAATTCCTTCTACATTTTTGACAAACGTGTATTGATTTGGTAAAAATATCGCATCCGAAATTCCATTTTCCGTAGAAGTTGTAACCGCAGCAGTTGCGACATTATTCCAACGTTCTTCTTTCGAATTTTGCTTTTCATAACTGATATTTGCATCAACATTCAAAGCATCAATCCAATCTTTTTTCAAGTTCCATTTCAGATTATTAGATAATCGAATCGAAAACTTGTCATTCTTTATTTTAGGATCCGAAATATCATCTGGATCATATTTTATTTTATCATTATTGATTGCGAAACTTCCTTCTAAAGTATTAACCAATGTATTGATTTTGTTTGATGATTTCCACGCCGCATTTGTTGTT
Source organism: Empedobacter sp. UBA2044 (assembly GCF_002333005.1). Lineage (NCBI taxonomy): Bacteria > Pseudomonadati > Bacteroidota > Flavobacteriia > Flavobacteriales > Weeksellaceae > Empedobacter > Empedobacter sp. UBA2044. The sequence continues at coordinate 28,335 of NZ_DDBA01000069.1, read as the reverse complement.
ATACGATTATAGGATTTTAAATTATCGCGAACATCTTCATTAGAAGCCAAATAATTACCCGACAAACTCAAGAAATTTCTATCATTAATTTTAAAACCTTTTGACATATTATATTCAGTCGTCGCATCTAACATCGAAATGGAAGCGCGTAGGGGAGTTGCACTAACTTTAGAATTGATGATGATTAATCCTGAAGTTAAATCACCATATTTTGCAGGAGCTATTCCTTGAATAATTTTTACTTCATCGATATTAGCAGTTGTAATTTGACGTAAATCAACACCATAACTAGGGTTATTAAAATCATTGAAACCACCACCAGATAAGGAAGTAAACGCTTGCATATTTTCATTGTTCGAAATTGGAATATCGTTGACTACAATCGACGTCCCAAACGCTTTATTCTGAAAATAATCTTTGCGATCATTATTTGTATTACTTGACAAACTTCCTGATAATCCCAAATTATTTGAAGAAATCGCAGTTCTAAAAACAACATTTTTGAACTCGTTATTATTAAAATCCATTGTTACTTGTCCTGGTAATTGTTGCAAAACTTCGTTTAACGAAAACGCTTGCACATTTTCTATTGCTTCTTTACCAAGCGTAATCTCGGAATATTCTTTCTTTTTTTTTGGGAAAATATCAACTTGTTCCAAACGTAAAGTTTGATTGTATAACACAATCGAAACGTTATTTTCTGAAGAATCTACAACAATTTCTTGTGTTTCTTTTCCTTTTTGAGAAAAAGACAAATTAGTATTCTCGTTCGTTAATTCTATTGTAAAAAAGCCATCCGAATTTGTTTGTGTCCATCGTTTCGTTTGAGGATCCTGAACCTGAACGTTAGATAATTTTTGACCATTTTCATCCGTCACAGTACCAGTTAAAATTCGTTGGGCATTTACAAAACCAAATTTTAATAAAATGAGTAAAGAATATTTAATTCCAATTTCTGTAAAAGGAATCGTTATAATTAATGGAAAATATTTGTTAGTTAAAAACAATAGAAACGAATGGGAATTGCCTGGAGGAAGATTAGAACAAAATGAATTAGTAGAAGAAACTGTTGTTAGGGAAATCAACATTTAAAATTATAAATAATGGATATATAAAAGAGCTTAATAAAATACTTTATTTAACATAATATATATTATAATAATAATATTTCTATGAAATATTATTATTAATAATCTTTATTATGTAAAGTTGAATAATGTCGTCTACCTATTATTTGGGATTATCTATACAACTTTGAAGGTTTTAGATTAGGAATATATTTTAGAACAATATAATTTGCAAACTATTTAAAACTATAATATGTCCATAATAACTATTTTTTATTGTGTCTGTTACAAAAATAATTTTTGATAATTTATTTTGTAAACTTTTATACAATTTTATGTCTTTCTTCTCTAATTTAAATTGATATGAACCTCCATACTCTGTTTCCGCATAATCATCAAATTGATTAATTTCTATATTTACTTTTTAAATAAAGTTTATAGAATATGTGTATTCATAGTCATTTAATTTCCACTCTAGCTCATCATCTTTTGTATAATTATAATATACTATTATACCATCTTTCTCTCTAGCTCCATTAAGACAGTTTATAAAAATTCCGAAAAAAATAACTATTAAGAAAAATCTATTTAACATAATATATTTAGTTTAAAATAAAAAAACCTCTAACAATTAGAGGTTTTAATATACTATAAATTATTGTATTATTATTACATTTTTGGCATTCCTGGGAATCCACCTGCAGGCATATTTTTAGACATTGTTTCCATCATCTTTTTACCATTTGCAGAATTCATAAATTTCATCATTTTTCCCATTTCAGAGAATTGTTTCAATAATTGATTCACTTCTTGTAAAGATGTTCCAGAACCAGCTGCAATTCTTTTCTTACGAGAATTATCGATAATATTTGGATTTTTACGCTCTTTTTTCGTCATTGAGTGAATAATCGCTTCAACCCCTTTAAAAGCATTGTCGTCAATATCTACATCTTTCAACGCTTTTCCAGCTCCAGGAATCATTCCAACCAAATCTTTCATATTACCCATACGTTTGATTTGCTGAATTTGTTTTAAGAAATCATCAAAATCGAAGCTATTTTTTGCAATTTTCTTTTGCAAACGTTTTGCTTCTTCTTCGTCAAATTGCTCTTGAGCACGCTCTACTAACGAAACAACGTCACCCATTCCCAAAATACGATCCGCCATACGTTCTGGATAGAAAACATCTAAAGCTTCCATTTTCTCACCAGTAGAAATAAATTTGATTGGCTTATCAACAACAGTTCTAATCGTTAAAGCAGCTCCACCACGTGTATCACCGTCTAATTTTGTTAAAACAACTCCATTATAATTCAATACTTCATTGAAAGCTTTTGCAGTATTCACCGCATCTTGACCTGTCATAGAGTCTACAACAAATAAAGTTTCGGTAGGATTAACTGTTTGGTGAACGCGACGAATTTCATCCATCATTTGCTCATCAATCGCCAAACGACCAGCTGTATCGACAATAATTACATTATTTCCATTTTGTTTTGCTTGTGCAATCGCTGATTGAGCAATTTCTACAGGATTTTTGTTTTCTAAATCAGCATAAACATCTACACCAATTTGCTCTCCTAAAACTTGTAACTGATTGATGGCAGCTGGACGATAAACATCACCAGCAACTAATAATACTTTTTTGTTTTTCTTAGTTTTTAGGAAATTAGCTAATTTACCAGAAAAAGTTGTTTTACCAGAACCTTGCAAACCAGCAATCAAAATAATTGTCGGATTATCGTCTACTTTCAGTTCAGTAACCTCACCTCCCATTAATTTTGCTAATTCATCATGAACAATTTTTACCATTAATTGTCCAGGATTAAGCGACGTAATTACGTTTTCACCTAAAGCCTTTTCTTTTACCGTATTTGTAAAATCTTTTGCAACTTTATAACTAACATCGGCATCAACAAGGGCTCTACGCACCTCTTTTACGGTTTCTGCAACGTTAATTTCTGTAATTTGTCCTTTTCCTTTTAAGGTATGTAATGCTTTATCTAATTTATCCTGAAGATTTTGAAACATTTTGAGTCAATTTTAGGACACAAATATAAAAAAATTATACCGAATAATATAAAATCACACAACAAGGGTTTTAATTAAGTTATAATGATTAACTTGCGTGCTCAAATTTTGGTTGAATGAAAAAAGGTTTAGTACTATTTTTATTCTTTGTTACTGGGGTGGTTTTCAGTCAAACAAAGAATAACCAAACTTATTATTTTTTTTCCATCGCTTATGGACAAGATAATGAAGTTTATGTGACAGATGTTTATGAAGCAAACATCGATAACAAAGATATCTACGGCAAATTGGCAGATAGATATACAAAGTTTCAGAATTATTTATTGAAAAATGGAACGATTGGTTCTTTAAAAGAAATTCAAACGGGTTACGAAAAGAATTATCAGAAAAAAGAACAAGCTGAAGCTGAACAAAAATATTTTCTATCTACATTAGAAAAACAACAATTTACAGCGAAAATGGTTAATTATTCGCTTTAAAGCATAAAAAATCCACTTCAAATGAAGTGGATTTTTTTATTTTTATTTTGAACTGATTTATTGATCGTTCAATAATCTTGCTGCTTCTTTTGCAAAATAAGTTGAAATTAGGTCTGCTCCTGCTCTTTTGAAACAAGTTAAAGACTCTAAAATTACTTTATCATTATCTAACCAACCTTTTTCTACAGCAGCTTTTATCATCGCATATTCACCTGAAACCTGATAAACAGAAACCGGAACTTGTAAATTATCTTTCACTAATTTAACAATATCCAGATATGCCATACCTGGTTTTACCATCAAAATATCTGCACCTTCTTCTACATCCGCAATTGCTTCGCGCAATGCTTCTTGTGAATTATGGTAATCCATTTGATAGGTTTTTTTGTCTTTCGGAATTTCTTGAGAATCAACTGGTGCAGAATCTAAAGCTGTACGGAAAGGTCCATAAAAAGATGATGCATATTTCGCAGCATACGTCATAATTCCTACATTATGAAAACCGTTCTCCTCCAACGCAGCGCGCATCGCTCCTATTCGACCGTCCATCATATCAGAAGGCGCAACAAAATCTGCACCAGCTTCTGCATGAGATAATGTCATTTTTACCAAAGCATCAACTGTTTCATCATTAATAACTTCTCCATTTTTGATGATTCCGTCATGACCATAAATTGAATATGGATCTAAGGCAACATCAGGCATTACAATCATTTCTGGAACAGCATCTTTAATTGCTTTGATTGTATTTTGCATCAATCCGTTTGGATTCCAAGCCTCTTTACCTGTATTATCTTTTAAGTTATCACTAACTTTACAATATATGTTAACTGATTTTATACCTAAATCCCAAATTTCTTTTACTTCTTTTACAGTATTGTCAAGAGATTGGCGGTAAATACCTGGCATTGCAGCAATTTCTTCCTTCACGCCTTCTCCTTCAGCCATAAAAATTGGTAAAATAAAATCGTTTGGTGACAAATGATTTTCGCGAATCATACTACGAATTGATTCGTTTTTGCGTAGTCGTCTATGTCTGTTATATAAAAACATTTGATTAAAATTTTAGACAAATTTACTCGATTTCATTTGAATAAGGCTAATGAATAATATCAATTATATTTATTGATTTTAAAAGAAAATCAATCATTTGAATAATCAATTAAAATATTTATCATTCATTATATTATTTGGATTAATATCTTGTAATAAAAGCAATTATAAAACGATTCAATTTAGAAGTTTTTCTATGGAAATTCCGAAAGATTGGAAAAAAGTGTAATTAGGCGGAATTGATAGTGAAGTTGGAGGAATTATTACTCCAAATAATGATACATTAATTTATGATTATGGTTTACTTGCAGGCGGAGATTTTGATATTAATGCTAAAATTGCAGATAGTATTTTTACAACTATTTTAAATAATAATCCTGATTTAGAATTGGAAAAAATCTCTGAATTATATATCAATAAACTTCATAAAACAAATATTGATTCTATCGTACATTCAAAATACCAGATTTCTTATATTGTTATTGATCATCAAAAAGCAAAACTTATACAATCAAATCATCATAAATTAATTGCAGTTTATATGGATACTATTAAAAACTCAACTTCAAAATTTAATTTTATTGGTTACAATTTAGATGAAAAGTCACAAGAAGAATTTATAAATTCTATTAAAACAATCAAATTCAAAAAATAGATTTAAACTTGCTCAAACGTAGCTAAACAAATATCTTTGCAGCATGCGAATAGATATTATCACTGTTTTACCCGAATTATTAGTTAGTCCATTTTCTGCCTCGATTATGAAACGTGCGCAAGACAAAGGTTTAGCTGAAATTCATGTTCATGATTTGAGAGATTTTGGAAAAGGACGTTATCGTCATGTAGATGATTATCCGTACGGAGGAACTTCTGGAATGGTGATTATGTGCGAGCCTTTGGACAAAATGATTTCGAAATTGAAAGATGAACGAACTTATGATGAAATTATTTATTTGACGCCAGATGGTGAAACGTTGAATCAAACAATTGCGAATGATTTGTCGTTGAAAGGAAATCTTATGATGATTTGTGGACATTACAAGGGAATCGATCAACGTATTCGAGATATGTATGTGACGAGAGAAATTTCGATTGGCGATTATGTGCTTTCTGGTGGAGAATTTGGCGCAATTATTTTGGCTGATTCTATTATTCGTTTATTACCTGGCGTAATTGGTGATGAGACTTCTGCCCTTTCAGATTCGTTTCAAGATGATTTGTTAGCGCCACCAATTTATACGCGTCCTGCCGAATATAAAGGTCTAAAAGTTCCTGATGTTTTACTTTCGGGTAACTTTCCTAAAATTGAAGAATGGTTGCATGAAAAAGCAGTTGAACGTACAAAAGAACGTCGCCCAGATTTGTTAGAAAAAAGATCAAAATAAACTAAAAAAAGCTT
>NZ_DDBA01000069.1:0-22256 GCF_002333005.1 Empedobacter sp. UBA2044 | reverse complement strand
AAGCTTTTTTTAGTTTATTTTATTTAATTCGATGAATATATTCAATTACTTTATCGTTAAAAATTTGTGGTTGATCGACATTCACAACATGTCCACAATCTTCGATAACAATCAATTCTGAATGTTTGGTATGTGCTTTTATTAATTCCTGAATCGAAGGCAAAAACATATGATCTTCTGCTCCCATCACATATAAAGTCGGAATATTTAATTCAATTTTTCGAAACCATTTTAGCAATGGATTGACATCCGCAGTGAGTTTGAACCATTTCAAAAATTCTTTTTGATACAATTTCTTCGCCTCATTGATAAATAATAGCCTTGACTCTTTGTGCGTATTCTTTGGCATGATAGCGAAAGCAAAAATTCGATACAAGATTAAATAAGGCAACATATGTTTGAATGTATTTCCAACGTTAATCAAAAATTGACATTGAAAATTAATTTTCATAATTGCGCCTCCCATCACCATTGATTTGAATCGCTCCGAATAATCTTCTGCCAATTGTCGAATCACAATCGTTCCCAAAGACATCCCAACAAAATGTGTTTTATCGATATTTAAATGATCTAAAACATCAATCACATCTTTTGAAACTGATTTGAAAGTATAACGTTTTTCGAAAAGCGCTTTCAAGTTTTTCTTAGAACGTCCATGTCCTCTCAAGTCCATTAACAAAACATTGAAATGTTTGCGAAATTCACGCAATTGCTTGAACCAAATCGTAGAACTTCCTCCTGCTCCATGAACAAAAGTCACCCATTCTGTGCTCGTTGGATGATTATATGTAGTGTATGCTAACAATTTTCTAAATAAGTTTTTGCAAAATTAAACTAAAAACTATGCCAAGCATAATAATTTCTAGGTTTTAAGAAATTTTTAATCTTCATCGTCGTCGTCATCTGTAAAAGAACTAGTCTTTTTCAAGTAAAAAACATCGTTCATCACTTCAGCTTTCACGTAATTTAGATTTTCTTGCTCTTTCATTCGATCTGTAAATAACGTTCCTGTTAAATGATCGTATTCGTGCTGAAAAATAACCGCTGTAAAACCTTCAACTGTTTCATCATGAAAATTTCCATCCAAATCATAATATGCCAATCGAAGAACCAAGCTTCTATACACTTTTCCGAAAATATCAGGAATAGACAAACAACCTTCGCGACCGTGACGAACAATGTCCGAATACCACGTGATTTTTGGATTGATAATAAACTCAAAAGGTTCGCCTTCTTTGTCAAAACGTTGCACCCAAACCGCGTTGCGATTAATTCCAATTTGTGGAGCTGCAATACCAACACCTTTACTTGCCTCGTCTTGAACCGTTGCATACATACGATCGGCCAATAATTTGATTAATGGATCTTTTGGATCAATATCAATAGAAGTTGATTTTAAGATTTTTGTATCTGCATCCGAAGTTGTTAATAAAACACGAAAAGGATCATAGGATTTCTTTTCTTTTATTAATGTTAATTCTGCCTTTGCTAATGGCGTATAAACAATGTTTTTCATATTTTTTGATTGAGCAAATAATGCAGAAGAACAAATCAATAAACTATAGGTTAATGTTTTTATCATTTTTTAAGTATCAATTTGTCTAAAGAATATTTTCCTGCGCCTGATAAAAATATAACTAAATAATTGATTAAGTAGAATAATCCCAATTCTTTTTTACCAAAATCATGATCAGCATGCACGATAAATACAGCAACTAACATTGTAATGATTAGTGGAATTACCGCCAAACGAGTAAATAATCCGACCAAAACTAAAAAAGCACAAAGTATTTCCGCAAAAACAGTTAAACCTAAAGAAATTTCTGGTCCAAGTCCAATTGGATCTCCAAATTCGAAATTTCCATTGATTAATTTTTGCAATTTTCCGAATCCGTGTGTAAACATAAATCCACCAGCAGCTAAACGTACTAATAACAATGATAAATCGATAAATGCTGGTTGATTTCCTAAAAGTTTAAATTTTGTGCTCATTTTTTTATTTTTTTTTCAAATATAAGTTCTAGTTTTTACGTTCACCTTTAAATAGATCAAGAAATTTACATTTTTGAATTAATTTTGGTTAATCTTTCTATTCAAGAAAAAAAAAAATACAACATATGTTAAAAAACATTGCTTTAATTACCATATTATTTTCAGGTTTTGCATTTGCTCAAAAATCTGAATTACAACAAAATGATGTTTTAGGAAATCCAACTTTTATCGAAGAATCGATGCAAAAAGCACGTATTCGCATGAAGTTTATTGAAGGTTATGAAACGGAATATTACACAAAATCAACGTATAATAAAGATGGTAATCCGACAAAACGTGATTATTTTGATGAAGCTGGAAATAAAACTTTTGCTGAAATATTTAATTATAATGAATCGAATAAATTGATTTCGAGAGAAATGAAAAACAATGACGAAAGTTTAGTTTTCAATTTTGATTATGAATATACAACAGACGGTTACATTGTCACGAAAAGCGAAAATGATGTCAATGTTTCTAAAACTGAATACAAATTAGACCAAAATCAGAATGTAACTTACGAAAGAGAAACTAATTTATTGGAAGATTCTGATGTTTTTATCGAAAAAACGTTTCAATATCAAAATGGATTTTTAGTCAAAACATTGGTGAAATATAACCAAGGAAATTATACGTTGAATTATAAAAACGACGCGAAAGGCAATCCTATAGAGGAAAATTATGTGGACAAAGACAATAAACAAGTCAATAAATATATTCGCAAATTTGATGAAAACAATAATATTATTGAAGAAACTGTGATTGATGAAGCAGGAAAAGTAAAGAATATTTCCACGATTAAATATCAATATGATAATCATAAAAATTGGGTCAAACGAACACAATTCGTCAAAGATATTGATCAACCAATTTCAAATACAACAAGAACAATACGTTACTAGAAATACAAGAGCCAAGTTAATTTGGCTCTTTTTTATTTGATTATTTAACTAAATGTTTTTAAATTTATTCAAATCAATTATTTAACTTCATCTATTATGATCAATAATGTGCAAGAATTTAATCGACTTTTTCAGTTATACCAAAAAGATAATCGTTTCAATTTGTACATAAATGATTATCCTAAAAATGAATTTTTGTTTCAATTTTATTCAGATGAAATTGAAGATTTAAATTTGGAATATGTTGATATTAATTCAAATTCTATCAAAAAAATGCATGATTATCGTGCAAAATTAAGTGATTTTTTTCAACCCGAAGAACTTCCAACACTAGAGATTAAATCAATTTCAGGTTATTTTAGTCATTTTGATTTTTATTTTATGACAAATGAAAAAACCTTTGTATTTAACTATATTCACCGCGATTTTTTGTCTCAATTAATTGATATTCTTCTTGCTGAATTAGATTGTAATTTTATCAGCCGATTAAAAACTGAACTTTTAATCAATTTGGAGTACGATTAAATTTTTTGTTAAACTTTTTCAGCGATATTTATTCGTTTTGAAAAGATTAATTAAGATTTATTTTTTGCGAAAACTGATCCAAAATATAATGTTTTACCTTTAATTATTATTTTGATGTAAAAGAGAATTTATACCAAGAATTGTGGAAGTCTTATTTTAATTGGACAACAATTGAAACAAGGAAAAATTCGATGTTACTAATCCAAATGATGCCAAAACGCTTTTGGAAACACTTGACAGAGTATAAAATATCAATATTCAGAAAAATATACCTATCAATATAATTATGAGTAAAACTTATTTATCTCCATTTATCCATCTCGAAACGGACTGAGAAAATGTTAGAATATAATCCTAAACCGCTGTCTCCAAAGTTTGTCAAAGCATAATCAATCGAGATTCCTTTGTATTTGAAACCTACCCCAACATTTGGCTGAATTTGAGTTTTATCTTTTCCATCAAATTGCGAAATCTTCTGTAAATTGTTCAATCCTCCACGTACAAAAACCATGTCATCATAACCTAATTCAAGACCAACTTGTGGCGAAATCGAAAATCCTTTTCCAGAAATTGCGGCATTCGTTTGTTGAAATTCGATATTCATATCAACCTCTCCCAATAACGAAACTCGTTCATTAAAATCAAAACGTTTTCCAACTCCAAATTGCAATTTAGGCATTGTTAATTCGATATTCTCTCCAGGTAAATCATTCAAAATTGTTGGCTCACCTTCATTATTTGGTTCGTCAATCGTGATTTCTTTTACCTTTTTTTTATTGATACTCCACGCATTGAAAGTTGTTGTAATATCTCGTGCCATCAAACCAAAATACATTTTATTATCGGTACGATATTGCAAACCAAGATCTAAACCGAAACCAAATCCTTGCGCAAATTTCCCAATATGTCGATAAACGATTTTAGCATTTGCACCAAACTGAATATCTTTATTATTAAAGACATTTCCCGCATAAGACATTGTTAAAGCATAGTCTGCTGTAGAAAATTTAGAGATTTTATCGTAATTAATATTTCCTTGATTATCAATCAATTCTGTTGTATTCAAAATATTATCAACACCAAAACGTGTAAACGAAAATGCAATCGTAGAATTACTTTCTCTCAACGGAATTGCAACCGCCGCATAATCAAATTTTGCAATCGACTGAAAATATTCAGCATGCATTGCTGCAGCTTCCCAATCATAGGTAATTTCCGTTAATCCAGCAGGATTCCAATAAGCCGCATTTGCATTTCCAATATTCGCCACAACCGCATTACCCATTGCAAACGAGCGCGCATCTGCACCAATATTCAAAAACTCGTTCGAATATTTGCGTGTGGTTTGAGAAAAAGCAAATTGACTTGCCAGAACAGATAATATAAGGAATGTCTTTTTCAAAATTGATGAATTACGAATATAAAAACTCAAAAATAGTGGTTTTATTGTGTTTAAAAAGGATTCAGATTAATTTTTGTTTGTATTTTTGCGATGAAAAATTCATTTATGAAATTATTTACAATTCCAAATTTTCTAACACTACTTAATCTTTCATGTGGTGTATTATCAGCCATTTTCATGATTTCGAGCAATGCTCAAATCACAACTACCACAGTTACAATTGTGATGGTTTTGATGTTGATTTCATTAGTTGCTGATTTTTTGGACGGAATGGTTGCACGACTAATGAATATTGGTAGCCCGATTGGAAAAGAATTGGATTCTTTGGCAGATTGTATTTCGTTTGGTGTTGTACCAGGATTGATGTTATTTTCGATGTTTAATCATTTTTCAACTGATTTTATTTATGAAAATGAGAATTTAAAAATTGCTGCAATTTCATTATTTGCTTTTTTAGTTCCTGCTTTTTCGGCGTTACGATTAGCAAAATTTAATTTAGATGAAGATCAAGCAACGTATTTCAAAGGTTTGGCAACACCATCAAATACCTTATTTATTTTCTCATTATTTTCTATCTATTACAATAATGGACAAATTATAAATCCATCTCTTGATCCGTATTTATTAATTGCCGTTTCTATTGTATTTAGTGTTTTATTAATTGTCGATTTACCATTATTTGCCTTAAAATTTAAAGGATTGAGTTGGGCAGAAAATTATTATAAATATATTTTCTTAATCATTACATTAGGTTTAGTGGCTTGGTTGCAAGTTGCTGCAATTCCGCTAATCATCTTATTGTACATCCTTATCTCAATCATTTTTAGAAAAGAAATTACAAAATGAAATTAACTAAAAATATCTGTTTCTTTGATTTAGAAACAACTGGAACTAATGTTTCAAAAGACCGTATTGTTGAAATCTCTATCGTGAAAGCTTTGACAGACGGTTCAAAAGAAGTAAAAACTTGGAAAGTTAATCCTGGAATTCCAATTCCACCAGAAACAACTTTAATCCACGGAATTTCTGACGAAGATGTTGCCGATGCGCCTTCTTTCAAAGAACTTGCCCCTGCGATTATGGAAATGATTAAAGATTCTGATTTGGCAGGATATAATTCAAATCGTTTTGATATTCCACTTTTAGCAGAAGAATTATTACGTAATGGTTTTGATTTTGATTTATCAAAACATCGTCCAATTGATGTGCAAGTGATTTATCATAAAATGGAACCTCGCAATTTAAGCGCTGCTTATAAGTATTATTGCGATAAAGATTTGATTGATGCACATTCTGCGGAAGCTGATACAATTGCGACTTACGAAGTTTTGATGGCGCAAATCGAGAAATATGACGAGCTTGAAAATGACAATAAATTTTTGAGCGAATTTTCTTCTCAACGCAAAACGGCTGATTTAGCTGGATTTATTCAGTACAATGATAAAGACCAAGAAATTATTTCGTTTGGCAAGTATAAAGGACAAGTTGTGACGGATATCTTTGCGAAAGATCCAGGTTATTATGCGTGGATTCAGAATGCCGATTTTCCTTTATATACAAAGAAAGTTTTTACTCGAATCAAATTACAAAACGGTTTTTAAGCGATGAAAATTATTTGTGTCGGACGAAATTACGTCGAACATGCAAAAGAATTAGATAATCCAATTCCAGAATCGCCTATGTTTTTTATGAAACCAGATTCGGCCATTTTAAGAAAGGGTTTTCCTTTTGTTATTCCAAGTTTTACGAAAGAAGTTCATTTTGAAACGGAAATTGTAATTAAAATTGATCGAGTTGGAAAAATGATTCAACCTCAATTTGCAGATCGTTATTTTTCAGAAATCGGTTTAGGAATTGATTTTACAGCGCGCGATGTACAACAAGAATTGAAAGAAAAGCGTTTTCCTTGGGAAATTGCGAAAGCTTTTGATGGTTCTGCATTTGCTTCTGATTTTCATCCAAAAGAAAATTTTGATTTAGAAAATCTTACATTCAAATTAGATCGAAATGGAGAAAATGTACAAACAGGAAATTCAAAAGATATGATTTTTCATATCAATACCTTAATTGCTGAATGTTCTAAATATTTTACCTTGAAAAAAGGTGATTTAATTTTTACTGGTACACCAGCGGGAGTTTCTAAAATCAATTCAAAAGATACCTTAGAAGGTTATTTGAATGATGAAAAAGTATTCGAAATAAAAGTATTGTAATCATTAAAAAAGAGAAATATATTTTCATTTGTTATTATATTTTATTGTTTTCTTGTAAAAAAGAAAACAATATTGTTACACCTGTAATTCATGAGAATGTAATAACAATGAATTCAATTTCTGATAATTACGATTCGATTACTACTAAAGTGAAGAAACTTGGTGATGAAGAAGCTTATTCAGAATTATTTTATCATTTAAAAGATTCAAATTTTGAAGGTAGAACAGATTCTTTAATGGTTTATTCAAAAATAATGGCAGAAAAATATCACTTTGAAAAAGCTTATATAGATTATTTGGATGCTATAACTGAAAAATATGGAATAGAAAATGATATTGGAAATTATTCAACAATTAACCTTTCAAAATTAAAATCTAAAGAAAAGCATGAAATTATTGATTGGCTTTCTAAAATGGTTGAAAAAGGAATAATTACAGAAAAACAATTTCAAGAAGTTAAAAAATAATAAAAGAGCGAAATTTCGCTCTTTTATTATTTATACCACTACTTTTAATCAGAAATAAAATTAAGAATGGAAGACTATCTAAAAATAGAAGAAAAACTACAAAATGATTTTAATTTATTGAAATCTAAAAAGAATAAAATCAGCAATATCAGGCTTGTTGCATTTATTATTTCGGTTGTATTTTTCTTGCTTTACGTCACGTCGAGCAACAATTTATATTTGATTATTTCTTCTATTTTATTTATAGTTTTCATCGTTTTAGTGGTTAAAACTTCTAAAATTTCTTCGGAACTCAATTATTCAATTCAAGCTTTAGAAATTATTAATCAAATAAAATCTGATGATTCTATCGATCCATTTGTTGAAGATAATTCTCAGTTCAATAATGTTTACAACAAAGATTTAGATATTTTGGAAGGAAATTCAATCTTCAATCGGATCAATAAAACGCAAACTCGAATTGGAAATTTACAGTTGAAACATTTTTTATCGAATTTGATTTTAGACAAATCAGAAATTATTGATAGACAAAATGCATTTACAGAATTGGCTGAAAAAAGAAATTGGATAGTGACATTTTTGACATTTACAAAGCGATTAAACATGAATCAATCTTCAATTTTTGTGTTCGAAAATCGTGTATTCAATACTAATTCAATAAAATTACTTCCACTAATCTTTTCTGTTCTGAATATTTTATGTTTTATCGCTTTAGCAATTATTAGTTTTCCGAAAGAAATTGTTTTTTATTGGATTCTAGGCGCAGTTATTATTTCGAATGCAATTTCCATGTTTTATAAACAACAACTTCGACGAATAGCAGCTTATACGACAATGAAAGCAGATGAATTGGATAATTTATATGAAGTTTTTCGACATATTGAAGAAGAAAAATTTGAATCAAAACTAAATGTTGAAATTCAAAATACATTTGTAAATCCTTTCAAATCATCGGATTTAATCAAGACAATTTCTTCAACAAAAGAAACTTTAGATGCAGCAAATTTCCCGATTTTAGGCTTTGTATTAAATACTTTTTTCTTATGGCGATTACATTATTCGATCAAATTTGAAAATGAAGTTCAAAAAACGGTTCATCAAATCAAACCTTGGTTAGATGAATTGGCGAAATTAGAGGCCTTCGTTTCTTTTGCTATTTTCAATGATAAACATACATCATTTACATATCCCGAAATTGTAGATGAACCTTATGCGTTAAAAATTACGAATGGTTTTAACCTTTTATTAGATGAAAAAACAGTTGTGAAAAATGATTTTGAAACCAATCGTCCAAACAATATTGCGATTATTACAGGTGCAAATATGGCTGGAAAAAGTACTTTTTTGAGAACAGTTGGAACAAATTTGGTTTTGGCAATGAATGGCTCAAAAGTGAGTGCAGAAAAAATGTCATTTTATCCAATGGATTTATTTACAAGTATCAGGACAGTCGATAATCTGTCTTCTGGCGATTCTTATTTCAAAAATGAAATTAATAAATTGAAAATTTTGATTGAACGTTTAGAAAATGATCAACCACAAATCATCATTTTAGATGAGATTTTAAAAGGAACAAATTCAGAAGATAAACTAATTGGTTCGCAAAAATTTTTAGAAAAATTGATTAAATCTCCTACAAAATTGATTGGTTTTATCGCGACTCACGATTTAGAATTAACGAAAATGGAAGGTGAAAACCCGGATCATATTATTAATTATTGTTTCGAATTAAAAAACGTGGACAACAATTATTATTCAGATTATAAATTAAGAAAAGGCACAACCAAAATGATGAATGCCATTTTCTTAATGAAACAATTTAAGATTATTGATTAATCTTAAATTGTTAATTCAAATTCTTTAATAAAATTTGCATCAATCGCATTAAAATCATCTACAATACAATTTGCTTTTGAAATATCTTGTTGTTTCGAATTTGCACTTTTGTAACCTAAACAATACAAATTCGCACGGGAAGCCGCTTCCACTCCGTTTTTACTATCTTCGATAACTATACATTCAGCATGTTTAGATTTAGCCAAATCAGCTGCATATAGAAAAATAGCAGGATCTGGTTTTGACTTCGGAAAGTTTTCGCCAGAAATTTTATGTGTAAAATATTGATTCAACTCAAAACGATTAAAAACTCGATCAATTGTCGATTTTGAAGCCGAGGACGCCAAAATCAGTTCGATTCCATTACTGTATAAATCTTTAATCAAACTCTCAACCCCGTCAATCAAATACAAATCAGGTTTTGTGTCAAAAGCTTCATTAAAGATGGTACGTTTTCTCAAAACCAAATCGTTCACTTCTTCTTTCAGATCAAATTTATCTTTCAGAATTTGATAAACATTCTTTGTCGATTGTCCTGTAAATGTAGCAAATAATTCTTCCGTAACTGGAATATTCAGTTCTTTATAATGTTCGAAATAAGCATATTTATGTACTGGTTCTGTATCGACGATTACGCCGTCCATATCGAAAATTACAGTTTTAATCATTATTGTTTTGTTTCTACAAAATTAACTTTTTTAAGAGAATAATGTAAAAGTTTAAACTTTAGAATGATTTTAAATTAACCAAATATCTTACTCATACAAAGCAATATATATAATTATTATTCGATTAAAAATGTTAAAACTTAACATTAAGATAACATTTGCACGCTTTTTGTAAAATAGATGGTATAACAAAGTTAAAAACTGAAAATTTAATAAAAATGAAAAAAGTATTATTAGTTGCTGTAATGGCATTAGGAATTTCTCAAGTAAATGCTCAAAACTATAAAAATGCTTTAGGTGTTGTTGTAGATTTAGGAGATGGAGAAACATTAGTAGGTCCACAATTCAAACACTCTTTTGATGGTAAAAACGCTGGTAATGTACAGGTGATGTTTGGAGATCATGTTACTGTTTTAGGTGCAGATTATACATATAATCAACCTTTTTCTGGTACAAATGGCTTAGGATGGTATGTAGGGGTTGGACCTCAATTAACTTTTGTAGATAAAGGATATTATGAAGATAAAACAATATTTGGTATTCGTCCACAAGCAGGTTTAGAATATAAAATTCCATCTGCTCCTTTGGCTTTACATTTTGATTGGAAGCCTGATTGGAGATTATCAAATGATTCAGATTTTGAAGCTGGTCGTTTTTCTTTAGGATTTAAATATACATTTAACTAATCTAAAGTTAGAAATAATATGAGCCACTCGTTTTGAGTGGCTTTTTTTTATAAGTAAAATCATAAAACATTGGCTTAAATTAATTTTATTCCTATAAATTAATCGCTATTTTTGAAAGATTTTGGATTTTATCTAAGACCAATTATAGATTAGCACTATTATTTGATTATTCAAGATATAATTCCGAATTTTAACTTAGTATTAGATTTAATAACATTTATAAAAGATGAAACAATTAATTGGGACAGGAGTTGCTTTGGTTACGCCTTTTCAACAAGATGGTACCGTAGATTATACTGCATTAGAAAATTTAGTAAACTATAGTATCGATGGCGGTGTTGAGTATTTAGTTATTTTAGGAACTACTGCAGAAGCAGCAACACTTACAAAAGATGAAAAGAAACAGGTAATCGAAACAATAAAGAAGGCGAATGCTAATCGTGTTCCGATGGTTTTGGGTATTGGAGGTAACAATACGGCAGAAGTTATTAATGGATATCAAGAAACAGATTTGAGTGATTATATCGCAGTTCTTACGGTTTCTCCTTATTATAATAAACCAAATCAAGAAGGGATTTATCAACATTATAAAGCGATTGCAGAAAGTACAGACGCCAACATTATTTTGTATAATGTTCCTGGTAGAACGGGTTCTAATATCTCAGCAGATACAACAATTCGTTTAGCAAATGAATTCAAAAATATTGTTGCGATTAAAGAAGCTTCACCAGATTTCTTACAATCAACAGATATTATCCGTAAAAATACACGCGAAGATTTCAATATTATTTCTGGTGATGATGAATTCGCTGTTCCAATGACTTTAGCTGGAGGTTCTGGTGTTATTTCTGTTATTGGACAAGGTGTTCCAACTGTTTTTACAGATATGATTCGCAAAGCAATCAACAAAGAAGTTGTTGCTGCTTACGAAGGTCATTACAAAGTTGTAGAAATTACACGTGCTATCTTCGAGGAAGGAAATCCTTGCGGAATAAAAGCTGTTTTAGATAAAAAAGGAGTTTGTAAACCATTTACAAGATTACCTTTAGTTCCAGCATCAGCTAATTTGACAACAAAAATTAACCAATTATTATCAAACATCTAAAAAAATAAAGCTATGATAAAAGATACAATATTAGACGCATTAAACAAACAAATCAAATTAGAAGGAGATTCTTCTCAATTATATTTAGCTATGGCTTCTTGGGCTGAAGTGAAAGGTTTAGAAGGAACTGCAAATTTCTTGTACTCGCATGCAGACGAAGAACGTATGCATATGTTAAAATTAATTAAATTTATTAACGAAAGAGGCGGAAAAGCGTTTGTTCCACAAATTGAAGAACCAAAACAAGATTTCACAACATTGAAAGAAGTTTTTACTGCAATTTTAAACCACGAATGCTTTGTTTCTGAATCAATTAACGAAATTGTAGGCTTAACATTAGAAGAAAGAGATTATTCAACTCACAATTTCTTGCAATGGTATGTTTCTGAGCAAATTGAAGAAGAAAAATTAGCAAGAAATATCTTAGATAAGCTAGAAATGATTGGATCTGACAAAGGAGGTTTATATCTATTTGATCGTGATATAGTTACATTAAGTACAGACACAACAGCGGAATAAATCAAAACTTTGAGATTTTATTAAGAGGATAAGAAAAAAATATTTTATACTTTAGTCCTCAAATTTTATTAAATTTGCAGAATGTTTAAAAAACTAAGCTTAGTAGTTTTAATTGGCGCTTCTTTAGTGTCTTGTAACAAGACCTATAACAAAGCGATGAAAAGTACGGATAAAGACGAAATCTTTACATTGGCTACACAATTGTATCAAGATGGTAAATATGATTTGGCAAACGAATTGTATGAAAAAATTTCTACATCATTTGTAGGAACAGAAAAATCTGCGGACATTGCCTATAATATGGCACAAGGTAACTTTAACGAAAAAAGTTTCCGTTTAGCAGGACATCAATTCAAAAGCTTTGCAGGAGCTTATCCTATGGATAGCCGTGCAGAAGAAGCTTTATTCAAATCGGCATTTTCTTATTACAAAGATTCGCCAAAATATGACTTGGATCAAACAAGTACGTACACAGCAATCAGTGAGTTACAAGGATTTATCAATTCGTATCCAGAATCAGCACACGTTGCAGAAGCGAATAATTATATTACAGAACTTAGACAAAAATTAGAATTAAAGTCTTTCGAAATTTCTAAAGTTTATTACAAAACAATGAAATATAAGGCTGCTGGAGTTTCTTTTGACAATATGGTTGATGAATATCCAGATTCTAAATTTCGTGAAGAAGCAATGATGTATTCATTACGTTCTAAAACAGAATTGGCGTTAAATTTCTCTCGTATCGAGAACAAAGATTTACGTTTACAAGATGCCAGAACGCAATATCTTTTGTTAACAAGATATTATCCGCAAACAAAATTTAAAGCAGAAGCTGATAAATTGATGGAGAAAATCGACAAAGATATGGTTGAGACTAAAAAACAATTAGCTGATATAGAAGTAGCTAAAAAGAAATTTGAAGCTGATCAAGCTGAATTAAGCAAAGAGCAAAATAATAAATAATAGTAAAATATATAAAATTCTTTCATTATGAATTTCAAGGATATCGGTGCAGCACCAACAACACAAACTTATGATCGTAATAAAATCGATGAGAAAACAGGAAACTTATACGAATCGATTGTAATTATGGGTAAAAGAGCAGAACAAATTAACCAAGAAATGAAAACTGAATTAATTCAGAAATTGGATGAGTTTGCTGCACATACAGATTCTTTAGAAGAAGTTTTTGAAAACAGAGAGCAAATCGAAGTTTCAAAATTCTACGAAAGATTACCAAAACCGACTTCTATTGCGGTTAAGGAATGGTTAGACAATGACGTATATTACAGAAATCCAAATGAGGATAAATAATGTCTGTTTTACATAGTAAAAAAATTCTTTTGGCAGTTTCTGCCGGAATAGCGGCCTACAAAGCCGCTTTTCTTGTTAGAGGGCTTATCAAAAAAGGAGCAGATGTCAAAGTTATTATGACACCAGAAGCTCAAAACTTCGTTACCCCACTTACACTTTCCACGCTTTCCAAACATCCAGTTGAATGGGAGTTTTTTGGCGATAAAGGTGATTGGAATAATCATGTAGAATATGCACTTTGGGCAGATTATATGATTATTGCACCTTGTACAGCAAATACACTTTCTCATATGGCAGATGGAACGTGTGATAATTTGGTTTTAGCTACTTATCTTTCGGCTAAATGTCCTGTATATTTTGCTCCAGCAATGGATTTGGATATGTACAAACATCCATCAACTTTAGAAAATATTGCTAAATTAGAATCTTTCGGAAATATTTGTATTCCTGCCGAAGCTGGTGAATTAGCAAGTGGATTAATTGGAGAAGGTAGAATGGCTGAACCTGAAAACATTATTGCGTTTTTGGAAAGTACAATCGAAGCTACTCTCCCACTTCACGGAAAAAAAGTAGTAGTTTCTGCTGGTCCTACATACGAAAACTTAGATCCTGTTCGTTTTATAGGTAATTATTCTTCGGGAAAAATGGGATTCGAGATTGCAAAAGCTGCTGCTAATTTGGGTGCAAAAGTTACCTTGGTTAGTGGTCCAAGTCACGAATCTGTTACAGGTTTTCCTATCGATCGAATAAATGTTGTTTCTGCTCGTGATATGTACGAAGCGATGTACGCTAATTTTGCTGATGCTGATGCTGTGGTAATGTCAGCGGCTGTTGCAGATTATCGTCCAAAAAAAATGGCTGAGCATAAAATTAAGAAAGAAAACGATGATAATTTAATTATCGAATTGGTGAAAAATCCTGATATTCTAAAATCGTTAGGCGAAATCAAAACACATCAATTATTGGTTGGTTTTGCATTAGAGACGAATAACGAAGAAGAATATGCAAAGAAAAAATTAGCCAAAAAGAATCTTGATTTTATTGTTCTTAATTCGATGCAAGATAAAGAAGCTGGTTTTCAGAAGAATACAAACAAAATTACAATTATTGATAAAGATTTATCGATGCAACAATTTGATGCAAAATCAAAAACAGATGTTGCAAAAGATATTTTGAATGTCATTTTAAATAAGTTATAAAATTTATTATGAAGAAATTAGCCTCAATTTTCTTTTCGTCGTGTTTAGCTATTTCGGCTTTCTCGCAAAATATTATTGCAGATGTAAAAGTCGATTATTCTCAGGTTCAGGGATCTAATACACAGGTTTATCAAACTTTAGAAAGATCATTAAAAACGTTTATTAATTCAACAAAATGGACAAATGATCGTTTAAAAACATACGAAAGAATTGAAGCTAGTTTCGTCATCAATGTAACGGAACGTGAGGGAAACAGAATGAAAGGTACTATTTTGGTACAATCTCGTCGTCCTGTTTTTAACTCAACGTACTATACGCCTGTTCTTAATTTATCTGACGATAATTTTACGTTTCAATACCAAGAATCTGAAGAATTAATTTTCAATGATCGTAAATTCAGTGGAAAAAATTTGACAGATGTATTGACGTATTACATTTATTTAGTTTTGGGATATGATGCAGATACATTTGCGAAAGAAGGCGGAACAGAGTATTTCAAAATGGCGAAGAAAATTGCAGATTTCGGTCAAGCGAACAATAATTTCTCTGGTTGGAGCGAATTAGATGGAATAAAATCGCGTACAGCCTTAATTAACAATATTTTAAAATCGGATAATTCAACACTTCGTAATATCATCTATCAATATCATAGAAATGGCTTAGACGTTATGTCTGAGAACGAAGTTCGTGGTAAAAACGCGATCGGAAATACATTTCTGCAATTAGAATTTTACCAAAGAGGAAATTATTCTCAATTTTATCCGCTAGAACTTTTCTTAACAGCAAAAAATAGCGAAATTAGTCAAGTATTTTCAGGCGGACAGGTTTCTACGGTGAATATCGAGAAACTGAAAGGAATTTTAAATTCAATCGCGCCAAAATACAACGACAATTATTGGAATAAATTGAAAAAGTAAATGTTAAAAACTCTTCGCGTTAATAATTTCGCCATTATCGATCAATTGGAGATTGATTTTCATCAAGGTATGACCACAATTACCGGTGAAACTGGTGCTGGAAAATCGATTTTGTTAGGTGCTTTAAAATTAGTTTTAGGCGAACGTGCCGATTTAAAAGCCTTGAAAAATATTGATGAAAAATGTATTATTGAAGCTGTTTTTGAGATTAAAAATCTTGAATTAAATGATTTTTTCGAAGAGAATGATTTAGATTATGAAGACGAATCTATTTTGAGAAGAGAATTATTACCTTCTGGAAAATCGCGTGCTTTTATCAATGATACACCTGTTAAAGTCTCTATTTTACAGGAATTATCAGAATTATTGATTGATATTCATTCTCAATTTAATACCCCTAAAATCTTTGAAGCTGATTTTCAACTTTCGATGTTGGATATTTACGGAGAAAACAAAGACTTATTGAAAGAATATAGGAAAGATTTTAACCACTATATTTCAACAAAGAAAAAAATAAAAGATGCTCAAAATTCGTTAGAAAATCAATCGCAAGATTTAGAATATAAATTGCATTTGTGGGAAGAATTGAACAATGCTTCGCTAAAAAATGAGGAATTAGAACAATTGGAAATCGAGATAAAATCTTTATCAAATGTAGAAGAAATTATTTCGATTTTGAATGAAACTTATCAATTTTTGGAGCATCCTGAAATGGGAATAATTTCTCAATTGAATGAAGCAAGCAATAAATTGAATAAAATTTCGGATTATAATTCGCAATACAATTTGATTTACGAGCGATTGATTTCATCAAAAATAGAATTACAAGATATTTCGGGTGAAATGAGTAGTTTGATAGATTCGACTGAAATTAATCCTGAAAGATTACAAGAAATTACTGATCGTTACGATTTGATTCATAAATTATTGCGTAAACATAATGTGATTTCTGTTGAAGAATTAATTGCTAAACGTGACGAATTAGAAAGTCAAACTTCTGGTTTTGATAATTTGAGTGATTTAATTATTCACTTAAATAAAGAATTGAATTCAATCTCAGAAAAACTTGAAAAACAATCAATTAAAATTAGAAAAAATAGATTTTCTTCTATCGAAATTATCCGAAAAAATATCTTGAATACGTTGTCACAATTGGGAATGGAAAATTCTCAATTAACCATTCAATTAAACGAAACAGCAGATTTTACAGCAACTGGAAAAGATGAAGTTTTGTTTCTATTCTCAGCAAATAAAGGAATGGAACCTCGTATTTTTGAGAAATCTGTTTCTGGTGGAGAACGTTCTCGATTGATGTTAGCGATTAAAAAATTATTGGCAACTCATCAACATTTGCCTACATTAATTTTAGATGAAATAGATACAGGAATTTCTGGAAAAGTTGCGAATGAAACAGGAAAAGTAATGCAAACAATGGCAGAAAATATGCAGCTTTTAGTGATTACGCATTTGCCACAAGTCGCTTCAAAAGGAAATTATCAGCTAAAAGTTTACAAAGAAGTCGTAAACGAAACAACGCAAACAAACGTGACAGTGCTTTCTCAACAACAACGCTTAGAAGAAATTGCACAAATGATTTCTGGTTCAGAATTGACAGATGCAGCAATCAATCAAGCAAAAGAATTAATGAATTTGAATTAAAATTCTTAAATTATATAAAATCAAAAAAGCTCGAGAATTTTCTCGAGCTTTTGTTTTGTATAATTAATTCTGAAATTATTTCGTTAATCTTTCCAACGAATATTCAATCATTGCATCAACTGCTTTGTAAGAATCGGCACTAAATTCACCTAAAATTCTATTCGCAACAATTGCATTTATTGATAACGCTTCGTGTCCCATCATCGCTGATAATCCATAAATTGCAGAAGTTTCCATCTCAAAATTAGAGATTCTTAAACCTTCGTAATTAAAAGTTGTTAAACGCTCATTAATATCAGCTGGATTTGGTTGCAATCTCAAATAACGTCCCTGAGGACCGTAAAAACCACAAGCTGTAGCCGTTATTCCTTGAATTGTTTTTTCAGAAGCCAATTTATCTAACAACAAATCAGATCCTTTTACTAAATATGGACGTGCTTTTTTCGGCGACCAATCAACATGTTTGATAAAAGCATCTTCTGCCTCTTTATTCATCACCGCTTCACTCCCAATATAATAATGCAAAAGTCCATCTAAACCTAAACCATGAGAACCAATAACGAAACTATCAACAGGAATATCCGCTTGCAAAGCTCCAGAAGTTCCCATACGAACAAATGATAATTTTCTGAAATCTTTTTTGATCTCTCCAGTTTCTAAATCGATGTTAGCCAAAGCGTCTAACTCAGATAAAACAATATCAATATTATCCGTTCCCATACCAGTCGAAATAACTGTTAAACGTTTACCATTCAACGTTCCTGTATGCGTTACAATTTCTCTTTTGCTTGCTGTGTGCTCGATTGTATCAAAATGTCTTGAAACTTTTTCGACACGATTTGGATCACCAACAGTTATAATAGTATCTGCTAAATGCTCTGGTCTTATATTACAATGGTAAACACTTCCGTCTGCATTTAAAACTAATTCTGATGCTGCTTTACTCATGATTTTATAATTAAAAATAAGAGAACAATATACAATTTTTATCAGTAATAATTGTAAAGAAATTATTAACCACCTACTCTTTTCACTTTAAACCCTTTATCTTTCAGGAAAGCCATAATCTTGTCGCGATAATCTCCTTGAATGATGATTTGTTCGTCTTTAAAACTCCCTCCAACACCCAAAAATTGCTTAATTTCTTTTGCTAAAAGTTTGAAATCTTCTGTTTCTCCTTCGTAACCTTCTATAATTGTATTTATTTTCCCTTTTCGTTTCTCAAACTTACAAATCAATGGTTCTTTCTGAATCCATAACTCATGTTGTTCTTCATTTGATACTTCTTCTGGCTCAGGTATATGATCAGGAAAAAGATTTTTTAATTGATCTTTTAAATCCATAGTATTTAATGTAATCCTTGTAATATATGGCGTTCTAAATTAGAATTCGTCCATTTGTACCATTATAATTACAAAGATAAAATTTTTATTGCAGTTGTTTTATAAACCAATTTGGAACTTTATCCGAAACTATTTCAAGTTCATTTCTCTTAACTTGTGCAAATAATCTCATTTCTTGAGTTGAATTATCAAAAATATAGCCTTTATCTACAATTTTT
Organism: Empedobacter sp. UBA2044; assembly: GCF_002333005.1. Taxonomy (NCBI): domain Bacteria; kingdom Pseudomonadati; phylum Bacteroidota; class Flavobacteriia; order Flavobacteriales; family Weeksellaceae; genus Empedobacter; species Empedobacter sp. UBA2044. Next base: position 3,252 of record NZ_DDBA01000069.1, on the reverse strand, counting down.
AAAGCTGGAAATAAATTCATTAAAGTAGAATGATATCGTTTAATCACCTTTTCATCTGGTACAGCGTGACCACCTTTTTCTACTCTATTTTCAATTCGAGAAATATTAATCAAAGGATCTTCAATACAGACAAAATACATATATGTTTTGAAACCACGATTTTTAGCATCCACTATTTCATCAATTTTAGAAGGATGACTCATTACCGTTTCAAATGAATAAGATTTACCTTTAATCAATAAGTGTTTTCGAATAAATGAAGTAATAAAAGACGCTTCGTAACTATGTGTAGATTTAGATTTATCAACCAAAACATTATTTCGAAACTGCACATCAATTGCTTTTCCTTCGTTATTTGCTTTTTCGAATAATGAAACTGAAGCAGGTTCAGTTTTAAAATCTTCAAAATCTTTTTCGGTAAGTTTTAGTTCATATCGATCCAAATCAATAAAACCTTTTAAAGAAATTTCTTTCTCAATCAAATCTGAATTAATAAAATATCCAGCATTAAATTTTGATGAGATTGAATCGAATAAAGTAGACTTTCCAGATCCATTTGGACCAGCAAAAACGCGCAAACGTTTTATTTTAGACATAATTTAGCTCCTTTTTTCAATTCAGCTGGAACTTTTACTCGATCTATTGTTTTAATCACCTTAATTTCTCCATTAGGTTTTCTCTCGATGATTCGATTTCCTTGAACATATTGAACTGATAAATCTAATGCTTCTGAAACTCTGATTGCAGCTTGCGATGCAGATTTAGCTAAACGATTTAACGCTCCTGCTTCTTCTAATTTTAGTATATCTGATTCTTTGTTCATAATAATAGAAATTAAATTAACAATAATTATTCATCAATAAATATACGCAAATTTAGTGAAACCATTGTAATAATAAAAGCTTGACTTCATTCAAAAGCCTAATCTTTTGAATCTAAATTATATAATTTTTATTAATATTATTTGATTAATTTATTCCTAACAGATTAACAATAATCGATATTCATCTTTATTTTCTTTCGGCGCGCGATGTACACAAGGCAAAACTTTTTGTTCTGGATGATCAACTGCCAATCGCCAAAGATTTCCTAATCCTAAATTAATTGGTTCAACACCTGGACGAATTTGATAATGCAAATCAAAGAAATATTCTTTCAAAAAATCTTCAAAACCATCAATGTATCCATCATATAATTCGAATAGTTTTTCTCTAATTTCTGGAATCAAAATTTTTTGTTCCACATCTTCATTTGCTACAATATCACTGGAAGCGCCATAGTAAGTGCACAAAAAAGTATCCGTAGGAATTGGCGAACGATCAACGTGAAATGAATAAACATCTGTCGAAATAAAATCAAATTCAGTATCGCGTTCGTAACATTTCAGTAAGTTTAAAGTTGGCGAAGCGCCAAAATCAGTTAATTGTTGTAAATCATTGATCAAAATATTTCTCGCTTTAATTCCTTCATTAGATAAATCTAAATCATTCAAATCATCAATAGAAATAACAGTAATATCATCTTTTAAAATCAATTGATTCACAATTTCCTCAAAATCACCTTCTAAATTTCGCCGCCAATTTATCGCATTATTTTTCCCAGAAAAAGCTGTATGTACAAGTTCATCAAACGAAGAAACGACAAGAACTTGTTGTTGATTAGAATTATTTTGAGTAATCATATAGCTGCAAAATTACTATTTATCAAAAAATAATTCAGCCTAAAAATTAAATTATTCCGAATGTAAATTCTCCGTTGCAAAAGTTGTATTTTTACCAAAGATTAAAAGACAATGGAAAAAGAAATTATCACCAAAACATTTACATATAAAGGCCACACCAAAACTTTTAGTGCAGAAGTGCAACCTTTACCACCTTTCAACCCAGAAACGATGGATCGCGTGAAATATGAAGAAACCAAAGAAGCACATTATATGCTTGCCGAAGCGGAAGTTTATAACCAGAAAACAGAATGGTTTTTTAAAATTGAACAAGAATTGCAAAAATAATGAAACGACACTTACGCTAAGTGTCGTTTTTTGTTTAAGTTTAATCCACAAAATTAGAACATGAAACAAATTACTCTAACATTATTTACACTTATTACGCTTTCGGCTTGTACTTCTAGCAAAACGGTTTTTCATAAAAAATGGACAACGAAACAGGCACCAGAAAATTTTGTTGCTCGATTTGAAACAACAAAAGGAAATATTGATATCGAAGTTGAAAGAAAATTATCGCCAAAAGCTGTTGATCGTTTTTATCAATTGGTTAAATACAATTTTTTCGAAGATGGAACTTTTTATCGTGTTGTTCCGAACTTTGTCGCCCAATTTGGAAATACAGACACAATTGTTTCTAATCAATGGAAAAAGTTTATTGTAGAAGATGAACCTGTTATTGCTGGAAATAATAAAGGAGCTTTGAGTTTTGCGCGCGCAGGAAAAAACACAAGAGATTTGGATTTGTTTATTAATCTGAAAGATAATCATCGTTTGGATACAATCAATTCCAATGATGTAGTAGGTTTTCCAAGTTTTGGAAAAGTGGTGAACGGAATGAATGTTGTAGAAAGTTTGTATGATGGTTACGCTGGACAAACAATGGAAGATGAAGAAATTTTTAACAGCACAAAATTAATGCGCGAAAGATATCCAAAGCTTGACAGAATATTGAATGCAAAAATCATTAAACTGAAAAAGAAAAACAAGTAAAACAATGTAACATAAAGTTTTAACATGACACAAAAATCAATTTAAATGTTTTGGCATGTACTTTGTAATACATAATACGTTTTTAAAACATATTTTGTGAAATGAAAAAATCAAAATTCTTTAAAGTCGCTGGAGAAGCAGCAATGGCAGCTCAAAAAGACAAATCTTTTTTTGAAAAAGTAAAGGCTTTTTTCAATATGTTAGGTGATTACAAAAAAGGAAGTTATAAACCTGACAACATGAATTTATTTCTTGGATTTGTAGCAACTTTATACATTATTTCTCCTATTGATATTATTCCAGAAGCGCTATTTGGACCTTTTGGTTTGATAGATGATTTTGGGATTTTACTTTTTGGAATGAAATATTTCAACAAAGAAATTATTAAATATCTTGCATGGAGAGATACGCAAAGAGCCTATGCAAATGTTGAAGATGCAAAAATTATTGAGTAGCAATAAATTAAATAGCTATAAAAAATCCGATTGAATTTTCAGTCGGATTTTTTATTTTTAGATTATGTCCCGTCCTGAAATAGC